>JAIYCK010000282.1 GCA_027488055.1 Flavobacteriales bacterium
AAGAGGCACAAACAGGGGATTATGCTTTTTTTTACAATGCAGAAGGAAGGATCACGCATGTTGGAATGATCATACGCCAAGAAGATGAACTGAAGATCATACACGCAAGTGGTCATGTCAGACTCGATTTGCTTGATCAAGAAGGCATATTCAAAGCCGACACCAAAACCTATTCTCATGCATTGAGAATAATCAAACGATTTTAATTTTATACGAAACAAAGATGCCAATACGAATCAGACCAGATGACAACCAAGGGAATTACTCGCCTCGCTCTGGTGGTGGAGGCGGTGGAGGAATTGGCGGTGGAGGTCTACTTGCCTTTTTACCGCTCCTTTTACGTCTATTTGGTCGCAATCCTAAATTACTACTTCTTATCGCCATCATCGCGGGTGGATATATACTCTTCACAAAAGGATGTGGAGGCGGCTCCGAAAGTCAATCTCAGGAATTGTCTTTGGCAACAGGTGCCGAATTCGATAAAGTCAAATATGCAGCCACTGAAATTTATGAGCCACTAGCCAACAACAAAAGCAATCCACTACCTGAGAGCATTAGTCTATTGAAATATGCTCCAACCCGCGGGAATCAGGGCCAGCAAGGCTCCTGTGTGGCTTGGGCCTCTGCATACGCCGCACGCAGCATTATGCAAGCGCGCGCAACAGGTCAAGATCCCAATTCCCTTATCTTCTCCCCTTCCTTCTTGTATAACCAAATAGCTCTGGACGGTTGTCAAGGCAGTTATTTACCCGAAGCACTGAAGGTGATGGAAAACAAAGGACTGGCAAGTATCAAAGACATGCCCTATTCCGATGATGATTGCAGTTCACGACCCAATCAATATCAATTGCAGTCAGCTTCTCAATATAAAATTGAAGGCTACCAGAGGCTCACAGGAGGGCGCCAAGGTGAAGATGCAAACGCCGTGAATATGCTTGCGATGAAACAAAATTTGGCCAAAGGTGCACCCGTCGTTATTGGAATGATGGTAGGTGGAAGTTTTATGCAAAGCATGATGGGTAAAGATACTTGGAAACCCTCTCAAGAAGATTATGACATGAGAGAATTTGGGGGGCATGCCATGTGTGTCATTGGATATGATGATTACAAATTTGCGCGCAACATGGGTGGGTTTCAGATCATGAATTCGTGGGGCAGTGAGTGGGGTAAAAATGGAGTGGCTTGGGTGAGTTACGATGACTTTGAACATTTTACCAAGGAAGCTTACGGAATCTATCCTATGGCCGATGCGTCTGCTCCACAAACCAACCAATTGCAAGCACAAATTGCTGTCGTTCTCAACGATAATGCCGAGCGTGTTAACCTCATTCAGAAAGACGCCTACAATTTCGCTACCACAGCCACCATGAAAAAGGGCGCCGACTTTAAATTGGAAATCGTGAATAATATTGCGTGTTATGCCTATATTTTTGGAATGGAAACTGACGGCACATCGTATACGTTATTTCCATATACTGCCAAGCACTCCCCTTACTTTGGTATTACCGGGAGCAGATTGTTTCCACGTGACCATAGCTTCTTTGCAGATGATGTGGGTACAACGGATTATTTTGCAATTGTCTTGTCGGCTGAACCTTTGGATTACGATGCTTTTGTGCAAAAACTCACTGCCGCTCAGGGCAACACCTACGCGAATAAACTTCTTTCGGTTTTGGGGCCTTCCAACGCAGGATTTACCCTTGGATCGAACGCAATTTCTATACAAACCACACTCTCTCCTTCAACCATCATCGGATGTGTGGTAGAAGTCAAAAAGTAGAACGTTGTTTCAATGCATTGAACGCTTAAACAATCGTCATGAAAATCGAATTTCAAAAACAATCCAATATCACAAGGGCCACTATGCAGTGGCCCTTGTGATAAGATAATAATGCTTTTGTCATCCGATTAGTTGATCGGAACAATCAACCATGTAGCCACCTGTGACATGTCCTTACCTGTTGGATCATCCACATAAACTTCATAACCGCTCCAACGCACCATGTGATTTTTGCCGACTTGTAGCATCAATGATTGCCAAACTTCGGCTGTTTGATCATATGCACCATAATAGACATGTTTGATCGCTTTTCCCGCAGGAATTTTCCCTACAGTAATGCCTGGAGCGACCCTCATTTCAGCGGCTACTGGCAAGGCGATTTCTAAATCCATTTCACCTGTGGCTGGATCATAATGATGACCAATGGAGAAAGGTGCACCGGTCATTTTATCCATACCTCCTATGTAGTCGCCTAACTCCTTGTATGCGCTTTCAAACAAGGCACTATCCACTTTGGACTCATGGATGCGACTCCATCTTTTACCCACATAATGGATATCGTCAATAGTAATTTCTTCCATCACTAATTCTTTCGAAATCTTTTTGGGCTTTGCTTCCACTATTTTTTTCAATGCTGCCAAGCCGCTTTCATAATCTTGTTCGACGGATTTCTGCGCACCCATCAATAACATTAAACCGCGAAACATAAAGGGAATTTCAGAGCCATCCATGGTCCATGTGGCCTTGCAACCTTCGCCTTCAGGTTCAAGAATATATTCCGAGTAAGTGATTGCATCCTCACCCCAATCGGCAAATTTCAATGACGATTTGATACGTCTTAGATTATCCACCTCAATAATTTCTTGCGTGCCATTGCCCATTTCCGTGCTCGTCCATGCGTTTTTATGACCTACAGCGCCTGCTTCTCCGGCATACGTATTGACCATCGAAGTGTCATATTGATGCCAAGGGCTCCAAGCTTCCCAATTTTTGAAATTGGCCAACTCGCTCCAAATCATATCCGCCGAGGCGTTTATACTGAGTGATTTTTTGACTTCGAATTTTTTAGGACCGATCGTGCACGCCACTATGTACAAAATAACAATGGCCAAGAGTCCGAAGAGGGTATACTTTACAAATTTCATGGGTAAGGGTCTATTGTTTAGGATGCAATAGTATTGCATTCTTAACTCGGAACAAAACATCCTGAACGGAAACCAAATTGCAAACTTTGAATTTAACATACCGTTCTGATTAAACACAAGACATTGAAAATGTAAGTTATATAAATTCAATACATGTGAACGATCGAAGACAAGCGCACCTTCGAGACGGATATTTAGATGCTGCCACTCTTGTATACTTATGATCGATTAAATACAGTCTAAAGTGTTGCCCTAATGAAATTTTGGAGGCATCTTCGCGCCATGACAAAAGACGAAAAAATCAAGCATTTCGACCCTAGCGCTGCTGGATTGAAAGATGCCAATGTATATGGTTTGCCTTTTACCACCGAAGAAGCAGATATCGTTTTAGTGGCTGCTCCTTGGGAGGTCACGACTAGCTACGGCGAAGGCACCTCTGATGGACCAGCACATATATTGGAAGCTAGTTTTCAAGTGGATCTATATCATCCTGAATTCCCAGAACTATGGAAAAAAGGGATTGCCATGGATGAAATCGATGAGCAAATGTTGCTTCGCAGCGCTGATCTTAAAATTCAGGCTGGTTCGCTCATTGAAAAAATCGAAGACGGTGTTGACCTCGCCAAAGATGCAGATGCGCAAGTTGCTTTGAAAACTATCAATGACGCATGCGAATCAATGAATCAAGAGGTCGAAACAAAGGTCAGCAAATGGCTCGATAGCGGCAAAAAAGTAGGTCTCATTGGTGGTGATCACAGCACACCGCTCGGTTATTTTCGCGCACAGTCAAAACGTCACAGCGATTTCGGTATTCTGCACATCGATGCGCATTATGACTTGCGTATTGCATATGAAGGCTTCACCTATTCGCATGCGAGCATCATGTACAACGCCCTTCAGCTGCCTCAAGTTTCTAAAATAGTTTCCGTGGGTATCCGCGACTATTGCTTGCAAGAAGTAGAGGTAGCTGCGCAGTCCAACGGCCGAGTTGCAACTTTCTTCAACTCCGCTATTCAACGAGATCGATTTTTAGGAAAAACTTGGAAACAACAATGCGATGAGATCATTACTGCATTGCCTCAAAAGGTGCATATCAGTTTCGACATCGATGGGCTGGATCCCACTTTGTGCCCCAACACCGGAACCCCCGTTCCAGGTGGATTGTGGTTCGATGAGGCGACCTATTTATTGAGTCAATTAAAGGCTTCTGGAAAAGAAATCATCGGTTTTGATTTGGTAGAAGTCGCGCCAGGTCAAGATGATTGGAACGGAAATGTAGGCGCACGTTTACTTTTCCATTTATGTGGTGTTTTGGCTCAATAATTCTTCTTCATTTATTTGTCCTCGCCAAGGAATGGGCAGTTACATCCTGAAGGCCTTTTTCAAAGTGTGAACGATTTACGTGTAATACTTTTCGGAAAGTAGCAGGTAACAGCCTATGGACTCAATTGCACCCAGTTGATCTAAAATCACAGCGCTTTGTTTATACATAACGGAAATCAAGTGTCACTTTGGACAGCAAAGACACCATCTTCGTGCAGCTCAAAACAATAGCAGCTATGTTTAACAAGATCGAAGAAACACATATTTCACATTTCATCGGCCTTATTGGAGAAACGTGTGTGCGCGTAGATGCAGAAAGTCGCGCACATTATGGACACGATGAAACGGAGGATTTGGTGTTTGCACCTGATGTGGTTTTATTGCCTCACAACACTTCTCAAGTGCAGGACATCATGCGCTATTGCCATGCTCACAACATTGCGGTTACTCCGATTGGCGCTCGAACAGGTCTGAGCGGCGGTGCACTTTCGTTGCATGGTGGCGTAGGCCTTTGTTTGGAAAAATTCAATCAAATTCTTCGGATCGATTTGGATAATTTGCAGGTAACCACGCAGCCTGGTGTGATTACCCAAGTGCTTCAAGAAACCGTAGCATCGCATGGTCTCTCCTATCCTCCTGATCCGAGCAGTCGAGGATCGTGTTTTATTGGCGGAAATCTTGCTGAAAACGCGGGTGGTCCAAGAGCCGTGAAATATGGAGTCACCAAGGATTGGGTGTTGGACTTGGAAGTTGTTCTTCCTGATGGATCATGCATTCATACCGGTACAAGAACATTAAAAAACTCTACGGGTTACAACTTGACTCAACTCATGGTTGGGAGCGAGGGGACCTTGGGCATCATCACCGAGGCTACGCTCAAATTAATTCCAAAGCCTACGCATCAATTACTCATGCTTGCTGCATTTGACAACGCACAAAAGGCTTGTGATGCCGTCAGTGCGATCTTCAAAGCTGGCATAACACCAAGTGCGTTGGAGTTTATGGAACG
>JAIYCK010000300.1 GCA_027488055.1 Flavobacteriales bacterium
CAAGGACAGAGAATTGGATCGGATGTATTACAATTCAATTAACAGAACGGCTATTTTGAGGGATATGCCGCTTGCAGACTTGACTCAAAGTGGAAAGAGTAGCTGTCCGACCAACCGCGAATTTTATGTCCATGGCGATACCGTGAAAGTCCAACTCAATGGACTTATGTTGACAGACGGATCATGCGCAGATTATACTCCTTTATCGACCTTGATGCGCCTGGATGGTGAGGCTTGGACCATCTGTCATGAGTTGTGTTGCACACAAATGGACTGCGGCATGGGGCGACGGAACTTTGATCATGAACAAGTGGTGGCGTTTAAAGTCAATAGCAGCGGAGCGAAAGAGATTGATCAGGCGTGGCAAACACTCCACCTCCAGGCAGGGACCTATCGCTTGGCTTATTATCGACCCGATGCATCGATCCTATTGTCCACTGCGTTTGTGATTCAACCCTGAATATTTGAAATCGCCGGAGCATCTGGCATATTTCAAATCAAACGCACAGGCGCATCCGTTTTGGCATAACTCAATCGCCCAATTTTTTGTGTGAGGTGGTAACTGTCGAGTCCGCTGCATGTCACCGAGGAGGCTTTTTCGATATCGATGAAACCATCGGCTCCTACCAATTCGTCGGGCACCTCGATGTGGATGATCTGCCCAATTAGAATCGTGGTTCCATTGAGTGCAATGTCGAGTGTTTGCACCAGTTCGCACGCAAATTGAATACGTCTTTCCCCTACAAAAGGAGCCTGTATGCCTGGCTTGTACAAGGGGGTCAAACCCACTTCTTCAAATTCGCTCACTCCGTCATCGTATTTGGCGCTGCACTGATGCGCTTGCTGATAGAATGAAGGAGCAATATGGTTGAGTGTGTAATGCGCAGTGCTCAGAATATGGTGCAAGGTATTGAGACCAGGCGTGGTGGGACGAACGACGACTCCGCACAAGGCTGGATCGGCGCCGATGTGAAAAAAGGAACTAAAGATGGCTAGATTTTCATGGCCCTCTTCGCTCTTGGTGCCAATCAATAAGGCGCTTTTAAATCCACCGAGTGAGTTGATGAGGTTACCTCGAAAGCGTCTTTCTTGCAGAAGTATATCGGAGTGCGTGTATTGCATGGCGCATGGTCTGTTTGTGACGCAATATGCAACCGAATGGCACGAACATACTATACGCTTTCAAATCGTCTTGCATCCAATGGGCTGTCCTGAGCACTGATACTGATGTGTCGACGTGCTTACTGATCGTTCAGCTGTTGTTCTGTCGAGGCCTTGGGAGCGGGGATTATCGATCGACCTTTCAAGGCAAGCACCAAGGTAAATACCGCCAACGCGCCATAAAGCAGCGCCAATGCAAAAGTGGCTTTGGTGTTTTTCAGCACAAAATAGGAGAGTAGGGGCACCACTTGCAGCGCGTGCATGCCGATGAAATGAGGCACACGTGGATCGCCAAAGCGAGTGCTCCAATTCAATACAGGGATACCGGGACCGCCGTCGGGTCCTCCGATGGTATGGCTCAGTTTGGAGCCCATGACAAAACCTTCGAAGGAGAAGATTACAAACAAGAAGATGGCCAAGCGGATCGACCACAGATAATAACTGGGCAATTGTGGAAAGGCGTTGGTGCAAAAGAGAATGCCGATGTAGGCGGTGTAGATCGTGACAGCGGTTGCAGCCAAGGCCATCATGCTGAATAGAAATGAATACAGCGGCGTGCTGGTGTTGTAATGCGACAATTGTCCGCGGTATGCCTGCACCGCAATGTAGACGATTTCAAAGCCGAGTAGGATAATGACCGCCCAATTGAAGATGCGTACATTGAAGTCGGGTAAATAGTGACAGAACCAAGCCATCGTCCAAGCATACGCCCATGTGGACAATGCGAATTTGAAGGGCTTGTACCATGCACTCACGTTGTATACTTGTGTGCTGCTGTATTTGCTGCATACTAAAAAGAGGATGGCGGCTATGAGACACCACCATCCAAATTGATAAAGTGTTTCATTTCGTGATTTGATCTGAGCAATGAATTCAAACATAAGCCCAAAGCTACTTGAATATTCAATGCTAATGCATCGAATAATATGAGTTGCCTTTTTGGTGGAATGAATTGCTTATTTCCAATCATGAAATATTCAGGGACTTTTGCAATCAGCAAAAAACAGAAAGAAGCGCCAGCTCAGCGGGCTTCATGATTGTCACCTATTTTGTGTATGTGGTGTTTGGCGTCTTCATTTTGAGCTTCATTGGCGGCACTGGCGTGTCCGTGCGCTTCAATGGCGTGTTTGGCTGCTTCTTCATGATGGCCAGCCTCATGTTGTCTGGCGGCCTCTAAATGACTTTTGGCTGCGGCCTCAAAATGGGCTGCTGCTTTTTTGTGGTTGTCAATACCTTTTTGATTCTCCTTTTCGGATTTGGAATTGTTCATTTTTTTAGATATTTCGGAATGTGTCATGATGTGTTTGATCTATAAATTGAATAAATAGAAAGTGGATGTAAGGGCTCCAAATTTTCTTTTTGGATGCTTCTCTGATGCAAATAGCTCCTTTGGATCTAGCCATATCGATTCATTGGATTTTGTTGAAAAGAGTGAGTGTGATTTTGTTTTCACACACGCACAAATCAACACCTTGCCTTTTGAAACATCTTCGATTGGATTCAAAGACTGCTTTTATTCACCGACAATGCCGTCTAACTATGCGGCCATGTTCCTCTTATAGAACACATATTTCCAACTTTGCTGGCAAATAAGAGCATGGGGAGTAGCATTTAAATAGTCCGATCGATTGAATGTATTTGGATCGCCCCTGCATTCCACTGTGAGGTTGACTAGTTAGTCCACCAATGCATAATAATAATCAACGAGCAATTCGTTTTTGACATGCCAGATGCCTGGAGTATTCCAAGCCACACGGCTAGCGGCTTCTTTTTGGTGCCATGATCCCACTGTGCCAGTGAGTGTGACAGTGGTACCTGAAACAGATACGTTGATGTCGCTGTCGTCAATGGTCCAACTTCTTGCAATGGCATCTTCTACTTGCTTCTGTTCGATGGCGTCATGGTTGTCTGGCTTGATTTTGATGTTGTTGGTCACACCTTGCACGCCTGTCAAGTAACTCACTGCGCTTTTGGCTGCTTCTTTTTGATAGTTCCATGGAAGTTCACCATCCAAAGTCACCCATCCTTTTTCCACTTTGACTTGGACTTTATCATGAGGTACAGAATAATTGGCTTTTAAACCGGCCAATACTTCAGAAGCAACTTCTGTGTCGGTTTTTGTCCAATTACTAGGAAATTGTACCTGGATGTTCTCAACCAAAGCTATCACTCCAATTACTTTTTTGGCAGCATTTTCAGCTTCCATCTTTTTCACGTAGCTGTCTACTACCCCGGTCAATGATACTACGCCATCTTTTACGGTGACACCGATCTCAGCGGCATGCAATAGCGGCTCCCATTTGATAGCGTTCTGGACGTCTGTCTGCAATTCTTGGTTATTTTTCATGATAGAATTTTTTTGGTTGCAACGATATTGTTTCAACGATTCAAAGGTGATACCCATTGACTTCAGTCGTTTTACATAATTTTTAGAAAGAGTTGCATCATTCCTCGAGAATGATTGGAACCATCGAAAGAATTGCTGTTTCAGGAATTTGTCATCCGTTTCAGCCATTTGAATAGTTCAAACCAAATGACGGATAAGAAGCCAATACTCAGACTCGTCGCAAGTTGGAAAGGTGTCATGGGTTCGAACGCAAAGAAATGAGACAGCGGTCGAATGAATAGGATACAGGATACAATAGCGATGGTACTGAATATGATCAATGGCACTAATTTATTCTTGTAGTGCATGGTGGTGAATATGGAATAATAGAAGGATCGATTGACAAGTGTCAGAAATATATTGGCTGTGATCAGCACCGTAAAAATCATGGTGCGCGTCAATTCCTCATTGTATTGTTCTGCCACTGCAAATTGATAGACTGAGAGTGTGCCCGCAGTGATCGCAAGCCCTTGCACCATGCTCACCGAAAGTTCCTTCGGTTGAAAGAAGTTTGTTTTTAGAGCTTTGGGTTTTTGCGTCATGGTGTTTTTTTCCATCGGCTCACGCTCGTAAATGATGGAACAAGTAGGCCCCATAATAATTTCCAAAAAGATGATATGAATGGGGGAGAAAATGTTGGGGTATATCCATCCCAAGGCCAGCGGAATGAAAACGGTGAGAATGATAGGGATGTGGATCGAAATAATATATTGAATGGCCTTTTTGAGGTTCGTATATATGCGTCGACCCATGGCGATGGCTTCCACTATCTTGGATAAATCATCGTCGAGGAGAATCAAGGATGCCGCCTGTTTCGCGATTTCTGTACCTTTCTTACCCATTGCAATGCCAATGTGTGCTTCCTTCAGCGCTGGCCCATCGTTTACACCATCGCCCGTCATGGCGACCACTTGGCGGTTGGACTTGAGTGCTTTGATTACCTTCAATTTGGCTTCGGGAAACATGCGTGTGAAAATGGAAATTTCCATCACGCTTTTTGCAAGATCACGCTCTGACATCTCCATGATCTCTTTGCCATTCATGGTGCGATTCGATTCCTTGAAATGAATTTGTTTGGCAATGGCCATGGTCGTGGCGGCATTGTCTCCTGTTATTATTTTGACCGAAATTCCCGCTCGATAAATGTCCTGCAATACATGTTCAATGTTTTTCTTCGGCGGATCATAAAAGGCGACAAGGCCAATCAGTTGGAATGAGAAGGTGTGCTGGTCTTCGGGGAAATCCGTTCCTTTGAAATCCGATTTGGCAATCCCCAACACTCGAAATCCATCGTTCGCTAATACATGCAACGCATTGGTCACAGAAGCCTTTTCGGTTGGACTAAGTTTTGAAGCAAGTATCAATGCTTGTGGAGCGCCTTTGGAGGCGATGATGCGCGCGGCTGCACTGTTCTCAAAAACGTGTGTCATGATAGGAGGTACTCCTTGCAATGCATATTCTTTGATCAAGGTGTATTGCGTGCGATCATCCGTTGGAAAGAGCCCTTCGTACGTTTGTTTCAATGCGATCTCCATGGGGTCAAAGGGAATGGTCTCGCTCGCCCACATCGCCATTTGGATGATGTATTTCTCTCCGTCAGTCTGAATTTCTTCGGGCTTCAGGTATTGGTCTGTGGATAATATATACACTTGAGCGATGCTCATTTTGTTTTCGGTGATTGTACCCGTCTTGTCGGTGCAAATGACTGTAGCACTGCCCAAGGTTTCAACGGTTTTCATTTGCTTGACAACGATTCCACTCTTCATCAATCGCCAAGCTCCTATGGCCATAAAGGTGGTAAAGGCAATTGGAATTTCTTCGGGTAAGATACTCATGGCCAAGGTGAGCGACTGCAACAGGCTATTCAGTAGGTTCGATGTATGCCAATAATTAATTCCCCACACGATCAAGAAAATGCTTGCACCCACATACGCCATGTTCCGAACAAAATGTGCGATCTGTATTTCCAGTGGTGTTTTTTCTTCTTGAATGTGTTCTAAACTGGCTCCGATGATGCCGAGTTTAGTTGCGTTGCCGATAGCGTATACCGTGGCAATGGCTGAGCCGCTGGATACATTGGTGCCGCTGTATATGTTTTTATCCGCTGTCGTCTGACTTTTGAATACGGCTAGTGATTCTCCAGTGAGTATTGATTCATTCACCGAGAAGTCATTGGCATGTACAATATTGGCATCCGCTGGAATGGAAGTGCCTTCTTCTACAAGCAGGCTATCTCCCATCACCACGTCTTCACTTGGAATGGCCACAATTTGACCATTGCGAATTACTTTACATTGTGGAACGGACATGGCTTTGAGCTTTTCCAAAGCATTTTTACTGCGCGTGTTTTGATAGAATGAAATGGATATCTGCAGCACAATAGCTACCAAAAGAAAAATCGCGTCCGCTACTTTTCCGCTGATAAAGTAGATGGCTGAAGCTGTCATCAGCAGGATCATCATGGGGTCTTTCAAGATCCTTTTGATCCGATCGATGAAGGGATTTTCTTTCTTATAGTTCAGTTGGTTTTTTCCGAATCGACCCCGCGCCACTAAGACTTGAACTTCGGTTAAGCCAGCGATAGAATGGGTCGTGTCGGTTGTCATTTGTTTTCTGTTTCTTTAGTCGGCGTGTTAGAACTTTGTTTGTTTTGACGGCACGACTTCTTCCAATTTCTAAGCATTACTGAACCTTCCGCTTCAATGAATGGTATGTGTCAATTGGCCGTCTTCCATGGTGATAGTGCGTTGTGTTTTGGCAGCAAAATCCAGGTCATGGGTCACGATGAGCAACGATTGTTTGTAAGTCTCAACCAATTCTTTAAAGATGTCAAAAACGATGTCGCTGTTCTTCTTATCTAAATTTCCTGTGGGCTCATCGCCCATAATAATCAAGGGCTCATTGATCAAGGCACGCGCAATAGCAACGCGCTGTTTTTGGCCACCACTGAGTTGATTGGGAAATTTGAGTGCTTCTTTTTCAATGCCAAGCATTTTCAATTTGGCATATGCGTGTGCTTCAATTTCTTCACTGGTGAATTTGCCCATTTTGAGTGCAGGTAGCATCACATTGCGCAGATTGTTGAATTCATTGATCAAATAATGGAATTGGAAAACAAAACCAATTTTTTCATTCCGCACTTTGGCCAAGACAGCATCTTTTTTGTTTTTCATACTGACACCATCTAGCATAAGGTCTCCTTCGTAATTAGTATCCATGGTGGAAAGGATGTACAACAAGGTGGATTTTCCACACCCTGATTTACCCACCACAGATACAAATTCGCTCGAATAGATAGCGAAACTCACATCGCTCAGCACCTTCACTTCAGTAGGTCCTTGAAATGATTTGCAAATGCCGATGGCTTCTATGACCGTTTTTTTCTCCATGCTTATTTGCCGCGAATGATATCAACTGGATCAATTTGACTGGCTTTGCGCGACGGAAAATAGCCAGCGAGATAGGTGGTTATGATGGAGAAGATGGCGCCAATGATATAGAATTTTGGATTGTAGTTGATGGGATAGGTTGTCACAGTGGGCAGCGATGGAGTATTGAATGGGATCTCACCGATGATCGCGGATAAGCCCAAACCAAATAGGAGACCGAGGGCACCACCAATCAATCCAATGCTCAGTGCAATGGTGATGAAAATCGCGTTCACATCTCGTCCTGAGAATCCAGTGGCTTTGAGTATCGCAATGGAATCCATTTTCTCATAAATCATCATATTTAGAATATTGTAAATGCCAAACCCAGCCACAATCAATAAGGTGATGCCAACAGCATATGAAATCAGTGTGCGAACCGAACTGCCCGTCTCAAATTGTGCGTTGGCGGTCTGTATATCAATCGCCTCCGTGTCGAACAATGTATGGTATTGCTTGGCGAGTGCCGGTGCCATGTTGATGTCGAATATTTTCACTTGTATGTCATTTATATAGCTGGCCGGTTTTCCAAGTATTTTTTGGGTGGTGGCGATGGTGGTATAGCTCTGCACTTTGTCGAGTTCCTCAATACCCGACTGAAATATTCCCACTACTTTCAAATTGAATGGAGTGCCTTCACTGGTGGTGATCTGAACCATGTCGCCGATTTGGACAAGCATCTTATTCGCCACACCAATGCCCAAAATGAGACTGTTGGGTGTGTTTTTCAAGTCAATCGGTTCACCTGCGATGACGTAATCTTGAAAGCTGAAAAGCCTGCTTTCAGCATCGATGTCAATCCCATTGAGAATACCCGACAAATGAATCGTTCCCAAATTGTAAAAGATAGGCAAGGCTGTTTTGGGTGCAAAACCAAGCACATGGTTGTCTTGATTCAATGCATCCATGATGGCCTCACTGTTGCGAATGGAAGATAGTTCATTCTTGGGTTTGATGTGTGCCACAAAGTGATAGGCGTCTGCATTATGGATGGACTGCTCAATGGGTTGTACAGGAGATGGCAGGATCTCGCTATACAAACGAATATGAGGGGTGCGATTCAAAATCAAATCATCGAGCATATCATTCAAGCCTCCCATAAAGCTGAGCAGCGTAATGAACATGGTAATACTAAAGGTCACGCCAAATGCGGCAACCAGACTTTGTTTGAGTCGAGCTGTGAGCAATGCGATGGCTATCTGTGAAATCAGTTTGAACTTCATTGCGTGGGAAGGATTAGTTCTTCGGTGGTGTCAATGCCCTGAAGTATTTCGACCATACGATAGTCCTTCAATCCTGTTTTTACAATCAGTTTAGTCCCCGATTTATTCATCACCATGGAATCGTTGATGAGGTAATTTCGTGGAATCAGCATGGCGTTTTTTTTAGTGCGTATCAGCACGTTGCCTTCAAATGATATTTGCGGGAAAAGTGTTTTTGGAGGAACCACAAAGGCAGCCTCCAATAAAAAGGTCTTACTTTTTTCGTCCATCATAGGGTTGATCTTGGTGACGATGGCTTGGAATACGGAGTCTTTGTGGCTGTTGAGCACTACATATACTGGCATTCCAAGTTGTACACTTGTAATGTCATATTCATCAATCTGCATTTCGAGCACAAATTTGTGAGCGTCACCTACCACGGCGATGGGTGATTGGGGACTGACCATTTCTCCCTCTAAGATGTCAATGGCATACACTTTTCCTTTGATTTTACTTTTGAGTATGTAATCACTGGTAGTCGCGTTGGAGATGAATAAATTGGTTTTGGTGACTTTGGCCTCATATTTCAATTGCCGCTCCATTTCATTGGCTTGTTCGCTAGCAGCAGTATAATTGTTCTGTGCGTTTTGATACGCCAATTCCCTCTGCTCCAGCAGTGATAAGGAACCGATGTGCTCGGCCCACAGTCTTTGTTGTCGCTCCAAAAGAATCTTTTCATTTTGCATCTGACTTTTTGCATAACTCCGCATCGATCGCACTTCTTTCAGTTTGCCTGCGTTGACCTGCAGTGCATTGTATTCGGCCTTTCTTCGGGCATTTTCATTGAGCAATGTTTGCGCATCGTGCAAAATGGTGAGCAGGGGAGTACCTATATCGACCGTATCACCGTCCTTCACAAATACATGCTCAACAATGCCGGTGATATTGGAAAATACATCGTATTGATTTTCACATTTTACTACTCCGGAGGCATACACGGACTGTGTGATGTCTTGAATTACGGGATGGATGGTTTCTGTTTTCGAGTGGCACGACGCAACCACCATCAAAGTAATGATGGAGATGGCGATCTGCTTTTTGTGTAGATTCATGGATAGGGGGTATGCATGCGGGCTTGTTTGCGCTTTGGGTTATTGCTATTTAAATAAGATCCGACTGAAAGAGTCGAAGAGGTGTGGCGTGCGTGAATTCGACCAAACCAAGCTTTTCCATGAGCGGCAGAAGACACTTTCTAAATCTTCCGCGGAGTCCATAGTTACTTAATATCCACGAATATCAATCATCATCCTCGCCTGCCTTCGGGGCAATTGGTGTCGAGGCAGCGCTGGTATTTCGGATTTCAGTGTGACGAATTTCACCGCCGGAGGTGCCTGCTGAAGCGGCAAACAAAAGTGTAATCATCGACATGGTCAATACGATTCCCGGGCACAATCGGGCATACGACTTTTGCTTCCAACTGGACCACAATGCAAGAATACTGAGACCACCCAGAAGGTAAGAGGCTATGGCTAAGTTAAAGGCGGCATCTTCATGCGCTTCAATGAAACGTTCATCAATACCATTGATTTTTTCTACGACTTCTTCGGCACCTTCACCACTCAGCATGGCCACTGCGGCGGCAATGGCTCCCAAGAAGAATATGAGAAAGGAAGTGCGTTTGACAATGTGGGACTTGGTGTAGAATCCAACCAAAAGCACAATCAATCCGACCATTGGAAAAACGATGGGCAGGTGATTGACAATTAAATGAAAGTGAGCAGCATTCATAAGTGTATATATTAATTTGTTTTAAACGTTGACACCAAATAGATACCCTACGAGGGCCGAGATACCCATGGCGATGGTTCCCCAAATAGTGATTCGGACAATCGCTTTGCGCATACTCGAACCTCCAATTTTGGCAGAAAGGGAACCGAGTATAATCAAGAAGGTCATGGTCAACCCATATATCCAATATTCCAAACCTCGCATGGGCGCAAGGAGCACAACCAAGGCGGGCAAAAGTCCACCGATGGTGAATGCAGCGCAAGAAGCCAACGCAGCTTGTATCGGATTCGCTTGACTTATTTCATTGATCCCAAGTTCATCCCGAATGTGCGCTGCCAATGCATCATGTGCTGTCATTTCTTTGGCCACTTGAAGTGCGGTTTCTTTCTTGAGTCCGCGCTTCTCATAGATCTGTGCAAGTATGTTCAACTCAGCTTCGGGCAAGGCCTCCAGCTCTTTTACTTCGCGGGCAATGTCGGCCTGCTCAATGTCTGTTTGTGAACTCACTGATACATATTCTCCTGCAGCCATGGAAAGCGCACCTGCCACCAATCCAGCGGCTGTCGCCAATAGGATGGGCTCACGTGTGGCACTTGCCGCACCCACACCGACGGCAATGCTGGAGATGGATATGATTCCGTCATTCGCTCCCAAGACCGCTGCGCGCAGCCAATTGCTCCGTTGGATAAAATGATTGTCTAGATAGTTGTCAATGGTGATCATGGATGAAGTCTTCTTGGTTGCTGTTCGCTGCTTCATGAAGATGATATTAAGTTTGAAAGCATTTCGTTTGGACCAATGTAATCATACTTATTTGTGTCATCCCCATGCGGAGGCTCTGTTGATCTTATCGTTGTGCCAGCTTGATCTCGAATCCCTTCTACGGCGGGCGATTGCCGTGAAACTGATTTTGCTCATGTCTGTGGATTTAATAGTGGATGGGCGTTTTTTACAGCGTTTTTATACGGCTAAAATGATTGGTTGTGAAGGTGATTACAATCGAGATTGACCTAGGTCGTGTACTTCATCAAGCCACCGTTTCCGAATGACGTCAGTGGATGTTTTGAGGGGCGAAAAGGTGGTTGTTTTAACGGGTTTGGCGCCGCAAAATTCCAACACGGCGCGTTTCATAGAGTTGATTCCAGGACGGTGGTACACCAAGAAATTGTACCACTTCGGGGTATCCATCGTGACGATCAGTCGGGCGGTTTTGCCTTCCAAAAGTTTGTCCCAAAAGGGCGAATTCTTGCGATACTTAAACGCAAAATTGGGAAGAAAAACGCGGTCGATAAATCCCTTCAGCAAAGCGGGATAAGTGCCCCACCACGATGGATATACAAATACCAAATGATCTGCGCGAAGGATTTCAATTTGCATATTCAAAAGGTCTGGTTCCAATTCGGAAACAACGCGATAGCCATTGATCAGGATGGGGTTGAATTGCAAATCAATGAGGTGGATCAAATGACATTCAGCCCCCCGGGTATCTGCACCTTTTTTATAGTGCTCTGCAAGCGCAAAGCAAAAACTCGCTTTGTCTGGATGCCCATTGATGACTAAGATTTTTTTCATTCCACAAGAATATTCTTTTGTGGAGTTTTTTTGTTACATAGTTGTCCAAATGATTTGCAGAATTAGGGGGAGCTATTTGCAACGTATCGACGGATGCATTGGACTGTAATCTTATCTCAATGATTTCTATGAATCTCAGTGTGCTGATCCAAAGGTTGTGAGATCCACGGATGGCGCTATGCCTTGCCATGTTCCTGTAATACTAAGAATATGAAAACGTGTGAACATCTCTTCGATGTACCATTGCTTTTCATGTGTTTGACGCACGACTTTGACATGGGCCGGTGTGCGATAGGCATATTGTTGAATAGCTTCGGCATTGCGCCAAATACTAAAGGTCGCTTGATACAACAAAGGCACTTCTCCTACGCCAATGCTAAGCCAAAGACCTTCTTGATCTTTTAGCGCTTTCTTGGCCTTCCTCGTTTGTCGCAGAAACGAAGGCAATTTACTCGGACGAATGCGGGCACGAGTCAATACCGCCACGGGTGTGTCTGTCGTTCCAACAGGCTCTTGCACAGGCTCAAATGGATTGTGGCCATCCCACTTTCCATGGGTGCGTATGGGCTGCATGGAAACAGTCATTTGTTCGGTACAACGACGCTGGGTA
>JAIYCK010000382.1 GCA_027488055.1 Flavobacteriales bacterium
AGAACCTAAAAAATTAAATACAGCTCAACCACTTAGAAGATTCACATGTCACGCGACCTTAAATTTACAAGAAATATCGGTATTGCTGCTCACATCGATGCAGGCAAGACCACCACGACAGAGCGTATTTTGTACTATTCTGGTGTGAACCATAAAATTGGAGAGGTACACGATGGTGCAGCTACCATGGACTGGATGGCGCAAGAGCAAGAGCGTGGTATCACTATCACTTCTGCTGCAACGACTGTTTTCTGGAACTACCGTGGTAACAAATACCATGTGAATATCATCGACACTCCTGGTCACGTTGACTTCACCGTTGAGGTGAATCGTTCATTGCGTGTACTAGACGGGTTGGTTTTCTTGTTTTCAGCAGTAGATGGTGTAGAGCCACAATCTGAAACAAACTGGCGCCTTGCTGACAACTACAAAGTTGCACGTATAGGTTTCGTAAATAAAATGGACCGCCAAGGAGCTGACTTCTTGCTTGTTGTCAATCAGGTGAAAGAAATGCTTGGTAGCAACGCGGTGCCGCTTCAGTTGCCAATCGGTGCTGAGGACGATTTTAAAGGATGTGTGGATGGGATCAATTTCCGCGGCATGATTTGGAATGAGGCTGACAAAGGAATGACCTACGAAGTAGTGGACATCCCAGCCGATATGTTTGAAGAAGCAAAACAATACCGCGAGCAATTGTTGGAAGCAGTAGCTGACTACGATGAGCGCTTGATGGAAAAATATTTTGAGGATCCAGCTTCAATCACTGAACGTGAGATTTTGGACGCTTTGCGTGCAGCTTGCTTGGATCACAAAATAGTTCCAATGATGTGTGGTTCTTCTTTCAAAAACAAAGGAGTACAAACCATGTTGGATATGGTGATGGAATTGATGCCAAGCCCGCTTGACAAAGATGATATCATCGGAACCAATCCAGATACTGGAGAAGAGGTAGTTCGCAAGCCTTCGTTTGACCAACCATTCGCCGGTTTGGCATTCAAAATTGCAACCGACCCATTCGTTGGTCGTCTAGCTTTCACACGCGCATATTCTGGTGTGTTGGATGCAGGTTCTTACGTAATGAATACCCGCAGCGGTAACAAAGAGCGTATCAGCCGTATTTTCCAAATGCATGCGAACAAACAGAATCCAATCGAAAAGTTGGGTGCTGGTGACATCGGCGCAGTGGTAGGATTTAAAGATATCAAAACAGGTGATACTTTGTGCGACGAAAAGAATCAAATCATTCTTGAGTCCATGAACTTCCCTGATCCCGTAATCGGTTTGGCAGTTGAGCCAAAAACGCAAGCGGATTCAGATAAAATGGGTATGGCTTTGGCCAAATTGGCTGAAGAGGATCCAACCTTCAAAGTACACACCGAAGATGAAACTGGTCAAACAGTGATCTCTGGAATGGGTGAGTTGCACTTGGAAATCATCATCGATCGTTTGAAGCGTGAATTCAAAGTGGAATGTAACCAAGGTGCGCCACAGGTAGCTTATAAAGAAGCAATTACAGGTACAGCTTCTCACCGTGAGGTATTCAAGAAACAAACCGGTGGTCGTGGTAAGTTCGCTGATATCGTTATCGAAATTGGCGCAAACGATGATCCAGAGAAAACAGGTTTGGTATTCATCAACAATATCAAAGGTGGTAACATTCCTCGCGAATTTATCCCTGCTATTGAGAAGGGCTTCAAAGAAGCAATGAAGAATGGTGTGTTGGCTGGTTACCCACTCGATACCTTGAAGGTAGAGTTGAACGATGGTTCATTCCACGCAGTTGACTCCGATGCCTTGTCATTCGAACTTTGTGCGAAGTTGGCGTACCGTGAGGCAGCTCCAAAATGTCGCCCAGTGATCATGGAACCAATCATGAAGTTGGAAGTGGTAACACCTTCTGAGAACATGGGTGATGTGATCGGTGACTTGAACAAGCGTCGTGGTATGATCGAAGGTACTGGTGAACGTAATAAAGCAACCGTGATCAACGCCAAAGTGCCACTATCAGAAATGTTCGGTTACGTAACTGACTTGCGTACGATCACTTCAGGACGTGCTAACTCTACAATGGAATTCAGCCACTACGCGCAAGCAACAGCTAACATTCAAGAGGCAGTAATCGCGAAATCAAAAGGTAAAAACGCATAATAAATAAAGCATCCACTTAGATGGCTCAAAAAATTAGAATTAAATTAAAGTCATACGATCACAACTTGGTTGACAAGTCTGCAGAGAAGATCGTAAAGACCGTGAAAGCGACTGGAGCTGTAGTAAATGGTCCAATTCCATTGCCAACTCACAAACGCATTTACACCGTGTTACGTTCACCCCACGTAAACAAGAAAGCACGTGAGCAGTTCGAGTTGAGTTCTTACAAGAGACTTCTCGATATCTACAGTTCTTCTAGCAAAACAGTAGATGCGCTTATGAAGCTTGAATTGCCAAGCGGAGTGGAAGTAGAAATCAAAGTGTAGTAAAAAGGAACATTGTTCCGCATTATATAAACAACAAATAACAAAAACACATGCCAGGACTTATTGGAAAAAAAATTGGTATGACTAGCATCTACAGTGCCGCTGGTAAATTGACGCCATGCACAGTGTTAGAGGTTGGTCCAT
>JAIYCK010000330.1 GCA_027488055.1 Flavobacteriales bacterium
GGTATATGTGCGATGTTTGATAAGGGTCTTTGTGCAATCGAAAAGTGTATTCGAAAGTGAATGCATTCCCTCCTTCCACAGGTATGTTCTTTTCTGGGTGAGTAGACAGATAGTATTGATATAAGTTCCCATCATCTCCCTTGATGCCTTCGCAGATGACCTTAAATATGTATCCACCGTATTTGGTACTCAATTCGCCGTCGCTTGGATTGAACGGGCCGAAGGTGTACCAATTGTTATCATATTCACCTTTCTGTCCGAACGTTTTGGTTCCGAGCAGGGTTCCACTCCTAAACTCACCTACGGGATCAGTCCCCGTGGCGTCTTTATTAGAAATACATCCACTGCCACCGTAGACTGAAAACTTGGTCATCGTATTAAAAGCGGCATTGAATTCATCATGAAGACCGCTGCAATCGGGATCAAATACTCGGATGTAAATGGGTTGCTTGAAGTCTGATTTGATTTTGAAAAAAAAGGTTTGGCTGTAGTCGTCATCCCCCCATTTCGTGCCAGCATCTTTGCCAAAGGTGACTAAAAACGGAATGTTTTCCTCTTTTGCGGGGACAGGTTGTGACCAAGCACGTATGCCGATAACGATGAAAAAAAGTGCAATTATTTTATTCATTCGAAGTGGTTTGATGAGGATATTCTAAGATTAATTTCAACCGTTTGTGAGGTCCAAGGTTGGATTGCATTTCGGTTGCAATTAGGATAAGTGATGGGTTTACCTGAAGCGTTGTCAAATGTTCTCTGATTTTCAATGCATTTTCTTTAGCCTGAGCCTTGGATTCTAAATTGGTGTAATAACTCACAATTTTGAGCTTCAACGAAGGCTCCATATTCATGACTGCTGCCGTGTATCTCACTTGTCGATCGTACTCCGAATCGGAAGCTAGGTAAGTGGCATGGTCAGTTGGCGCGAGAGGTGTAGAGGTTGTGATGGTGGCCCCATTGTTGGGGTTCCAAATGATTTCACGTATGGGTTGGTAGAGCGATTCTGAGGTGAGGCAGGTGATCAGCTCAACATTCAATCCCTGTTGATTGGCTTTTTCTAATCCTGCTAATGCTGCGCTCAACTCGGAATGATCTTCAATGACATAGATGTATGATTCATCGTTTTTCATTTCGAGAATGGGACGATTTACTTTCTCAAGTATTTCTTCAGAGGGTGTCGCGCTTTGATTTGTTCTCATGACACTCACATAATACCTCGGTAAGAGATGTAAGCCATCGGAACTCTTTAACTGGTCTGGGCTCGATAATATTATTGCCTGATAATTTTGATCGTTTATGGCGAAAGTGTCGGGATGCACCAAAATCTGTTCTTCAATGCATATTTTTTTGGACGACTTGTTCTTCTGTGCTTGCGTTTGCAGTCTGCAAGTTAAGGTGTATGTGCCCGGTGATGTGATTTGATGATGGAAGTCTGGGCCTCTGCCTATTTCTTCTTCATTCAGCATCCAAATTACTTTCGTGGTATCTATGTCGTGTAGAGCAGGCCATTCGATCGACGCTGTGAAGGAAGTCAATGTCGACCATTCCTTGGCTACCTTGATGAAGGGTTCGTTTGGTCTTCTAATTTCAATGTCGTAATTACTTGCGGTTGTAATTAAATTTTTTGTCAATGTATCGAGAATATTCAACGCAATGTGGTGAAGGCCATACTGGGCAAAGCAATGTTTTACCTTGTTTCCACGGCGAGTGCTGCCATCGCTGAATTGCCATTCGTAAACATATGGTAAAGTGTCAAGGCTAGGATAGTTTTCATCGGTGATTGAATAGCAAAAGATGGGTTGTTCGTTGGTGAGACAATGGTGATAATGATCTTCATAGCGCACAAAGAGGAACAGATCATCATGAGCGCTTTCGCGATTGGAACTAATACATCCTTTGTTGGTGCCTTTTTTTTCGGAGTATGCAAAATCATCAAAGGTTGAATTGATAGGTTCGTCTAAACGCTTTGGCTCAGCGAAAACTCCATTGATCATTTCGGTGGAATAGATGTCCAATCCTTCGCTATCTTCTCGACTATCGGATGAAAAAAAGAACACGCCATATTCATTTACAAAAGGGAAAAATTCATTACCAGGAGTATTTATAACTGAGCCCATATTCACAGGTTGGCTCCATTGTTGTTCTCGCCAGTTGCAATAGTATAGGTCAGATCCGCCCAGTCCGCCCGGCTGATTACTCGAAAAATAAAGTATGCTATCGCCTTGTCCTAGACAAGGATGACCGCAACTATAATCCGATTGCTGACTATTAAATGGAAATGATCCATCCTCAATCCACTCTTTGTTGTAAAGTGTTGCATGGAAGATACCGAGTTCATATTTCTCCGATTTTTCTTTCTTCTTGCTCAGCGCATTTTTGAGATTGCCTGTGAAGTACATGGTTTTGCTATTTGATCCAAACGTACATTGAGCCTCATTCATGATGCTGTTAACGCGTCCATTGATAGGAGTTGGGGTGACCCATTGGCCCTGACTGTTCAAATGTGTTTGATATAAATCGGTGAAGAATGTATTTACTGAATCTTCGTTATAGGTGATGGATGTTTTCTGTCTCGAGGATCCGAAAATGAACTGATCCTCCCTGAAAGTCCCTCCAAAATCTGCTTCATCACTATTGAATGGAGCTGGAGCAATCTCATAGGTTTGGCTAATGGCCATGAATGGACATACCAATGCGGTGAAAAGGGCATTTATTAGGGTTCGTACTGACACAACGTAGGGTATAGGGCGTGTGTTTGTACGCGAATAAAATTAAATTGTTGCCAATTTGTCGTAGCTATTAAAATTAGACTTTTTTAAAAATGAGAAACTCCGAAAGGTGTAAAGAGTGGTCGATAAAAAAGGCCCCCTGCAGAGGACAAAAGCATAAGGTTGTCAACCTTTAGACAATCGCGCCAATCATTAGCCATGAATTTGTTCGAAAAATTGACGTAATCAGCTTTGGTCGCGCATGGAGTTCACCTTAGATTTGGTCAAAACGAATACAACGTGACTCTTATTAAATCCATTTCAGGCATCCGAGGAACCATCGGAGGTGCCGAAGATCAAGGCCTAACTCCCATTGACGTGGTGAAATATGCAGCGGCTTATTGTGCCATCATTCAGGCCAAAGCGGGACAGCGCAAGGTGAAAATTATCATGGGACGTGATGCTCGCATCAGCGGTCCTATGGTGGCCGCGCTCGTGGCGCAAACCTTGGTTGGTATGGGTGCAGAAGTGATTGATCTGGGGTTGAGCACAACGCCTTCTGTAGAAGTGGCAGTTGTGCATTTCAACGCTCAAGGCGGGGTCATACTGACGGCTAGTCACAATCCCGGCCAATGGAATGCACTCAAATTGCTCAACGATAAGGGCGAATTTATTTCAGCACAGGAAGGACAAGATTTATTGGCATTGGCAAATGCTGGTACCATTGAATTCGCAAGTGTTGAGCAATTGGGCTCTATTACGCATGTTGATTTTTTAGAAGAACATCTCCAGCAGGTGATAGCTTTACCATTGGTAGACCGAGATGCCATTCGAAATGCCAAATTCAAGGTAGCTGTGGATGCGGTGAATAGTTCAGGAGGTATCTATGTTCCTGCCATTTTAAAAGCATTGGGCGTCGAC
>JAIYCK010000093.1 GCA_027488055.1 Flavobacteriales bacterium
GCCTGAAAAGCCTTGAAATGCCGCAACCCATGGTGCTCGGGGGTGCTCGGATCAATCACGAAGCAAGTTGCTTGGTATGGAACTTCGTGCACCAAGCCAGCTGCGGGATACACTTGCAAGGATGTACCCACGACTACAAAAATATCAGCCGTATGGCAAAGGTCGGCTGCGTGCTCCAACATAGGTACTTCTTCGCCAAACCATACAATGTGCGGACGCAATGGACTGCCCCACTCGCATAAATCTTCCATCCGCAATTCCCATCCTGCGATAGGATAGGTGCGCATAGCATTGCGGGTGCTCCTCGATTTGGTGATTTCTCCATGCAAATGAACCACATGTGAACTGCCCGCACGTTCATGCAAATCATCAACGTTCTGTGTCACAATGATGACTTCGAAGTATGCCTCCAATTGAGCCAATATGCGATGCCCTGCATTGGGTTGTGCAGCCAAAATTTGCCTACGCCGATCGTTGTAAAAGCGTTGAACCAAAGTAGGATCCCGATTCCAAGCCTCGGGTGTGGCGACATCCTCGATGCGATGGTTCTCCCACAAACCATCACCCCCACGAAAAGTGGGAATGCCACTTTCGGCGCTCATACCAGCTCCGCTCAAAACAACTAATTTTTGCATGTTCAAATTTGTTGAAATCCTGAAACATCGTTTTACAACGAACACTCCAAAAATAGCATATTGCCCTGCTTAAAGCACCAGCGCAGCCATGCCGATTCCAAGTAAGATGGAGCCAAATTTATATATGTTAAAGGAATGACCTTCTTCCGATTCAAATAGAATGGTGGTACTCACGTGTAACAAGATACCAATCAAGACTCCGATCACCATGGGTGTCATCTTAGCGATATTCACCAACCCAGTTGTGCCCAGCCAATGATGCGCAAACGCTCCCAGTGGAGCAATGGCCGCAAACATCACCACCCAAAAAAGACCCTTCCACTTCGACATGCCTGTGCTCATAAGGAGCGCTGTAAAAACCAAGGTCTCCGTTATTTTATGCAATGAGATACCCAATAGCAACGAGTCGCGGTGATCATGACCAGCATGCGCGTGCCCGTGCTCGTGTCCATGGTGGTGCACATGCTCGATCACTCCTCCGAATGGCATACCCTCAATGAAAGCGTGAATCCACAAACTGGCCATCACGGTAAAACGGCAGCGCGTACCCGTATGACTATGATGATGCGCATGTCCATGCTCCACGCCGTGTGAAAAGAAATCCAAAATCACTTGCAACAAAAAACCAGCGATGATAAACCAACCTGCATTTGGAATATCAGAAGCAAAAACCTCTGGAATCAAGTGTAACATTGTAAGAGCCAACAAATAGGCCGCACTGAATGAAAGCAATAGTTTGATTCCCTTGCTGGTTTGCTTATGCGTCAAAAGATAAATTCCAGCACCCAACATGGCAGAGCCGAACAAAACAGCTGCGTAAAAAACGGGAGAGTGTTCCATAGTTAAAGAGGCTTTTGTGCAATCATCAGACACCTGGGCGATGAATCTATTTTCATCTCCTCCAACTGATAGTTGCCGAAGCACGCAAATATACGAAATCCAGCCTGCTGCAACAAAGTTGCAATAGCATCAGGATAAAGCAACTGCACTTTTTCTTGGAAAACCTCGTTGAATGTGCCGTCTATCACGTGAATCTGTTTGAGTGCATTGTGGCCTTCGACCCACTTTTTGATGTGAAATTGCACGCCATCGCGCTCGATGGACTGCTCCTGCACCGCGTGAACATCAATCAGTGATGCGTTGAAATAATCCAGAACAAAGATTCCTCCAGGTCGCAAATGGGTGAATACTTGCTCCAAGACTTTGGCGTTGTCGCGGTCACAATCAAAATATCCAAAACTGGTAAATAGATTGAAGATCAAATCAAATGGTTCTTCGAACGTAAGCGAGCGCATATCTTGAACTTCAAAATGCAGTGTGGCATGGGCATGTTCCTTGGCCGCGGCAATGCTGCAGGCCGATAAGTCCGCACCCGTCACGTTCATTTGATATTTGGCCAACTCCACACTGTGTCGACCCTTTCCACACGCTAAATCCAACACGCGCGCACCGGGTTTAGGATTCAAGAAAGCAACGAGTTGTCGGATGAAGTCCGATGCCTCATCGTGCGTGCGATGCGCATACAACGTATGATAGTAGGTGGTATCAAACCAACTTGCAAACCATTCCTTCTTGTCCGAACAATCCAACATAATGATTACAAAATAACATCAAAAGCGTAACCTTTTCGCTTGATCTAAGATATAAACGTACTTTAAGGTAAAATTTTACATAAAAGTGAAGGCCGTTAACACATAAAATCGCACCTTTGCATGTATGTGAAACCTAAGTCACATAACCTACATGAACGAAATCAAATTACCCTCGACCCCGAAAACGCCATTTGTGCATTTCACGAACGGCGAATTAACTTTGAAAGGCAGGAGCATTCCCGAGAATTCGCTGGAGTTCTTCAAGCCATTGATCGATTGGATCGATGCGTATAAATCAAGCCCAAGTCAAGAGACCAATGTCCACGTGCAATTGGAATATTTCAGCACAAGCAGCAGCAAGTGCTTGCTGGATCTTTTCAAACGTCTCGAAGGAATCAATAGCAAAGTGACCATTTTGTGGTACTACGAGCAAGATGATGACGATATGTTGGAGGCCGGCGAAGACTATGAAGCCATTATCAGTGTGCCGTTTAAAATGATAGAAATTGAAGAAATTAGCTAGTATACCTAGTCAAATAATATAAAGCAGACCTCGGTCTGCTTTTTTTTTGCCTAACTTTCCTAGCATGAAAACAATACCCTCATTGCTCATTGTGCTGATTGGTTTGATGTGGCAAAATCAATTCGTATTCGCTCAATCCGACACGATTTATATCTCACACCGCAACTACTTTGACAACGGTAATTGGGAAATCGATACGCTGTTCTATCCTACCAACGAACGAGGACAGTTCTTATACGGAACTGCAGTATTGCCTTCTGCGCGCAGAATGGCAGCTGCTAATCAAGGATATTGGCTCTCGCATGTGACCAAGCTGCCTTGCTCCGAGGAAGGTAAGGGCGAGCAAGCTACCCATGCGGAGCCTGTTTACACGATGAACGATTCCACATTGACCGTCGATTAGACGATCACAGACAATTGTTGTTTTGACTTTTTATGTGATGCCTCCGTCAACGACGAAGGTGAAATGAGACTCTATACAGTGGGATATGGAAGTTACTGTGCATGCTTTTGCTGCTTTGGATTGCAGTTTCACTTCACATTAGATGCAGAACGACAGCCGCTCAAACGAATCTATTTGGAAGACAATGCAGCGCCCATTTGGACCCGAATTGAATGATCAAATCCCTTATCCTCGTATCGCTTCCACCAAACGGGAGATGCAGTCTGGCTCAACCGCAATCATGACCAGCAATCCAAACAGCGCCCCGCCCATATGGGCATCGTGTGCGATCCCTGTCTTACCCGATCGTTGCATGAGATGTTCGATCAAAAAGAACACTGGAATCGCGATATAAGCTTTCATCGGGATAAAAAAGAAAAATCCAATACTAGCATCGGGAAACAACATCATGGTCGCCATCAGGATGGATGACACACCACCACTGGCACCCACACTTCGATAAGCCGGATTATCTCCATGCTTGAGCATAGACGGCAACGTAGCTACCACTATGCCTCCAAGGTATATCAACAGATAAAGCAAGTATCCTTGCATAGGGGTGCGCAAGCTACCAAGCGCATATTCCAACAACTCGCCAAAAGAGTACAACGAGAACATATTGAACACCAAATGCATCAAATCGCCGTGAATAAAACCATGGCTGATGACACGATAATATTCGCGATATCCTTTGACTTGATAGGGAATAAACATCCATTTCGCCATCATGGTGGGTGAATTGAATGCCCTGTAACTCACGATGGATGTCACTATCACAATGATCAGTGTCAAACTTATATTTTCCATAACGAAGCTCTTTTTAACTGGTGTGGTCGGAAACGATCACCCATTTTGATTGTATTTTTCTCCAAAACAAACTGTAGTGCCCTCCCAAAGTATCAGCGACCCGAAACACCTGCCACTTGCCAATGACATAAGCGGCTTGTCCATCGATGGTTTCAATATGCAGGTTATTAAATTGCAGACGTCCCATCGCTTCCTTTGTCGGATATGACTTTTTATAATTCTCCAAGGTGGTATTCCAACCCAATTTCAAACCTGATTTACCTACAAACTGAAGCGAATCACTTTGCCAATAAGTCTTCATGAATGCATCGATATCGCCAAAATTCCAAGCGGTTTGTTGTGCTTTCATCAGTTCGCAAATCGCCAAGCTGTCGTTATTGACACCTGCATGTTGCGATGGTTTTTCCTCCTTCTTCTCAGGAGTATTGGTACAAGCGGCCAAACTCAAAATGAGCACGAGCGCATAAAAAAAGATCTGTCTAATTTTCATTTCTATGAAATTAAAAATATGCTATTATTTGATAAACTCCAATTTATGGATGTCCACTATGGTTTTGAAAACACCAAAGGCAACAGTGGCTTTATCTCCATCCAAATCGAGCACCTCGCCCGTCTGTTTGCTGTTGCTCAGGCGCACCAAAGTTCCAATTTTGATCGCTTCCAATCGGCGTGCTTGTTTCACTACTTGGTCCTTTTGCTGATCGACTTTCTTGCGGATGGACTTTTCCCTTCGCTCCGACTCCACTTTGGTCTTCTCCATTGCCACATACTTCTTGATGTCGTCGAGAAGCTCTTTGTTCTTCGCCTTCAAATTGTATCCCTCAATGAAAGCGTGCATCTTGCGACCATGGTGCAGGTATTTGTTGTTGCGCTCAATGGTTTCATTCTGACGAATCACCTTCTCTTCCAACTTCTCCTTTTTCTTATCAAATTCTGCAATGGTGTTGCTCGCCAACAAAGCCGCTTGTTGAGCATTTTCTACCATACTCACATACTTCGACTTCTCCTCTTGCAAATCAGCCAACATGCGATCCATCAGCACTTTTTGATCGCTCAATTTGGACTTGGCCGCGTCGATGATTCTTTTTTCTATGCCATTGATTTCGGCTACTTCAAAGGTGAATGAAGAACCCGGTTGACCCACACTCAAGGTGTAGGTTGGCTGCAAAGTAGCGGTGTCAAAGAGCATACAAGCATTCACTGCGTTGCGCAGTTGAGATGCTTTTAATTTGATGTTGCTGTAGTGAGTGGTGATCACCCCAAATGCCTTTTTATTATAAAGCTCTTCAAAAAAAACCTCGGCCAGCGCTCCACCCAAATCCGGATCACTGCCGGTACCAAACTCGTCCAATAGAATGAGCGAACGCCGATTGGCTTCTTTCAAAAAAAGACGCATTCGCTTCAGGCGATAACTATAGGTACTTAACTGATTCTCGATACTTTGATTATCGCCGATATCGGTCAAAACACTTTGAAAAAACGACATTTTTGAACCTTCCGCTACGGGCACCATGAGTCCCGACTGCACCATGATCTGCAATAAGCCAATCGTTTTCATGGTGATGGACTTACCACCAGCATTGGGGCCAGTGATTACCAACATGCGCGAGAACTTGTCCATACTGATGTCCTG
Source organism: Flavobacteriales bacterium (assembly GCA_027488055.1). GTDB lineage: Bacteria > Bacteroidota > Bacteroidia > Flavobacteriales_D > Sanyastnellaceae > CANHSF01. The sequence goes on from JAIYCK010000093.1 coordinate 5,633, forward strand.
CGGAAAAGTGGGTTTGCCCATCTTCCGGTTGTTCAGCATTAAGATCGGATGAAATGCGCGCGTGAGCAGAATGACATTCTCTTCGAGCTCCATTTCGGGCATCACCGCTTCCAGCTCCACGGCTAATCTTGCTTTGGCTTGCAAAAAATCCAAGTTTTTGAGCAATTGATCCCAACTTCGAATATCCCCCAAACGATGCCGTATGCTATTGGTTAACACACCCAAAATTTTGCGAATCTCTTTGCGCTCGTCATCGAAAAGCGAGTCCAATTCAAAATTCAGCTCAATGTTAATCTCGGGTTCTACATAGGTCAAGTTACCCGTTTTGCTGCTGCTAATGACATGACCTGCAATCTTGCGTTTGTGGGTACTATATACCGCAAGAACCTTGCGATCGTTGAGAAAAGCCTCTTGTGTGTCACCTAAAAATCCTTTGGCTCCGTACTCTTTGAGCACTTTGGTAAAGTTTTTCTGAATCGTACGTCGAACGTGGGCGATCCCTTGACGAATGGAGGCCAACTCTGGCGAAGCCGAATCTTTCACCTGCCATTTGGCATCGAATACCTGATGTATGGCCTTCATGATGGAATCATCCACGACCAAGTCTCCAACCAAGATCACCAAACGCGGAAACACTTCATGCACATTTTCCAATGATCGAATTATCTCATTGGTCAATGCATTGCATTTGTACAGTCGCTGAAAGGACTCTTCATTGAGCACGGTATCCTTGATCTGCA
>JAIYCK010000279.1 GCA_027488055.1 Flavobacteriales bacterium
AGGGGTTGGCATTCTTCAGCGAAATATGTGCGCGGTTTAAATTCGGAACCTTCAGTGCAGCGGGTCGTATGGAGTTTTCCAACTTAGTGAAACCTCTGATGGCACCGCGCATCAGTTACTCACTCATTCGCAAAGCATGGCACATTAAACTGTCGTATGCGGAGTCCTATAAAATACCTACCATTGAAAACTTTTATCTCGGCCCGCAAGGCCAAGACCTGCTGTCTGAACGCAATAGAACAACAGAATTTGAAATAGGAGGTCGCCTTTCAAAGGCACTCACATGGAAGCTCAATGGTTATATGAATCGTGTGCTTAATCCGATTGTATATGTATTTGACAATATCACCTATGACAACTATTTAAATCGTTCTCGCATTTCCAATCAAGGTCTTGAAACCATGGTGACTTATTTGAATGATCAATGGACTATCCGTATCGGTGCGAGTTACCAAGAACTTGTAAGTTCGCTCACAGATCTTCCAGAAATATACACATCACGATCTACATCAGTTCAAGGGATACCCAATCTCATGGGGCACTCGATTGTCAATTACCAGCTGAACAATGCATGGTCTGTTAGTCTAAATACTCAGTTCAAAGGATTGATGTACAATTATGAATTCCATGATCAAGAGGAAGTAAATAAGTCTGAAGTGGAATACAAGGAAAGCATACGCATTCATTTCTTGCTCTCTTACATACCCTCGAAATGGTCGGATTTTGAGTTCCGATTAGGTGTCTTCAATATGTTGGATCAAAAGGACTATTATTTAAGCCCTTATGCATTGGGTTTGAATACCATTCCATGCAATCCCCGCGAGTTGAACTTTTCATTGTATTACAGAATTACACATTAACCCTAACCCGAAGCGAAAATGAAAACGACTTTACTGATTTTTCTTTCAATTTTATTTTTGCAGCCACTTTTTGGTCAAACGAATAATGCCTTTGTTATCGCGATTGAATGTGAGTCTGAATTGCAACAAGCTGAAGGGATGTTACATTCTCTTATGGCACAGAAAGGGACAGTTGACAAAACCGCTCAGGTCGTTGCACTCTCTCAGCTCTTGGCTAAAACATATGAGAAATCATGGAAAACAAACGATCCCAATCTGAGGACAAGAGCTTGCATTATTGCATTCAAATGCCATCAATTCAATCATGACTTCATGCAGTCAGTAGAAGCTGCGAACAGGAGTTGTTTATTGGCGGAATCCAGCATGATGGAATATCAGATCATGAGCTACATCAATATTACCTTGCTATATACCAACGAAAAACTAGAGCAAAAGAATGCTTATTTTGCTGAAAAGGCTTTGGCATTGCAGATGCTTGATTTGAGCACCAGAGCTTACTTCATGATGGTCCTTGCAGAGGCCTATTTGGCTGAGCAGCGCATAGATGCGGGTGAGCAAGCATTGATCGATTGGCTCCGCTTCAGCAAGGAAAATGGTTTGTATGAACATGAAATCAACGCGTTACAGCATCTTGGTGTTTGGTATTACCAGCAAGGTGATTATGCATCTGCCTCAAAATATTACTACGATATGGCTACTTGTTGCAAAGGCATGCTCGACAATGCAAACATTGTCGTTGCTCTCAACAACGCCGCTTTGTGTGAAATGGCATTGCAAAACTTTGCTTTTGCAGAAACCAATTTAGAATTTGCACTGACACAGGTGTCGGATGATCATATTGGTAAAGAGGATATCATTTTGAGCTTGGCATCCATTGCTAAATCGCAAAAGAATTACCCAGAAGCCAAACGACAAATAGAGGTTGCACGCAATGTAGCGATCCGCAACAATGATCCATTCGGGATGTGTAAAGTCGATATCGCAGAAGCCGGATTGCTCAAGTCATTGGGTAATATCGATTACAGCTACCTGTTGGCCAGGGATATTTTATCTTCAGTTGAAAAGAATGGTTTTCGCAGTCTATTGTCAGATGTGCTTGAATTACTTCGGTCCTGCTCTTCTGCAAAAAAGGACTTTTCATCCGAAAAGGAATACATAGAACGAATCAAGTCATTGGCCAATGAGGAGACATTAAAAAAGGACATGGTTCAACAAGATTTGTTTCGAAAATTATTGCAGGTGGCCAATTTGGAAAAACAATGTCATGATGAGATCTCAAATTACAAAAGGATAGAATTGGAAAGAGAGCATTATGATCTAGACCGTATCAATCAAGAAAAATCGCTGTTACTTTTAAAAACAGAACAAGAACTTATTAAGTCCGAACGAGAAAGAGCTTTGATTGCAAAAAATAAGGCACAGGAGGAATTGAAATTTCAAACTGCACAATTGGCGTTAAATAGTCTAAACTATAACAAAACACTTGCAGACTTGGAGAATGTAAGGACCAAACAACTCTTGGAACTTACAACGAAGAATTTGGAAACAGAAAAGTCTCGAACGGACTTACTTGTGACCCAGCAGCGCAACCAATTGTTGGAATCAGAATCTTCCCTCAAAGACCGTCAAATAGCCGCTGACCAACAGTCCAAGAAGTTCGGGTTAATCATTGGATTACTGTTCTTTGTCGCATTGATTATGACAATATATGGACTTAAAAAAACACGGAAGCAAAACCAATTGATTCATTCAAATATGATTGAACTCAATGAAAAAAATCAAGATATTACGCGCAGCATCGAATCAGCATCTTATTTTCAGCAATCGCTTACCCCAAGTGACACCTATATTTCTACATTGTTCCGTGACAGTCTTACGTATTACAAACCGCTTGATATTGTAAGTGGTGATCTACCGTTTGTAATGTCATATGAAAACTACTTATTTGTCGCAGCCATCGATTGCGTGGGCCATGGCGTTCCAGCAGCAATGTTATCTTTTACGATTCACTATTCACTCAAAGACATTATCGAGAAAAACCCCGAGCGAGAAACAGGTGCTCTCCTAAAGATCCTTCACAATAAGATTTTGAAAAAATTGATGGGTGACAAAGAAAAACTCGATTTCCTGAGCGGAGCTGATATTTCACTGGTGAAGATTGACAAAGTCAATCGATCGATTCAATTCTCTGGTGCAAAATCACCATTGATCACTGTTAATACGAACGGCCTTGTTAACTACAAGGGCGATAACATCAGTTTGGCGGACCAAAATTTTGGATTTTCGCCCGAGTTCTCCACACAATATTTAACGGCCCAAGAGGGTACGAAGTACTTCTTAATGACAGATGGTTTTGCAGATCAACAACTTGAAGGTAGAAGTAAAACTTTTTCTAAAAAGCGCCTACAATCGATCCTAGAACTATCACCTTGTATGAGCATGAAAAACCTTATGTTGGAGCTCGAAAATGCTCATCAAACATGGAGAGGCCAAGGGGCGCAAACAGATGATATGCTCATTATGGGTTTTGAAATTTAGTCATCAGCTCTGAGATCCTAGATTCATTCAATTGGGAATGTGGGTTTACAGGGAAAGGCGTCAATTTATCTAATGATAAGTTAAGGGCTATTGGGTTGGCTTCTGGATGCTACCTTTGTAGGTATAGCATATCTCGCCGTTGAGAAGGAGAACCATCATCATTATTATTGTTTTGGCCATTGCGTCCTTATCCGCTATTGTGGCTGGGCAATTCTATTGGGTGAGTAAGGCCTACGACCTTGAAGAAAATAAGTTCAATGACAAAGTGAAGGAATCGCTCACCGGAGTAGTCACGAAGATTCTAGAAATTAACCGCGATTCTAGCAACACCAAAGGAGTGAAGCAAAAAGCCACCTCCTTCTTTACCGCCAATATCAACGACACGCCACCGCCTTTTTTGTTAGAAACTTTATTGAAGGAACAATTTAAAAAACACAATATTCAAGAAACATTTGAATACGGTATTTATGATTGTTTTTATGATTCAATTCTGTATGCCAAACGTGTCGATTATGATGTAAAAAACACCGATGCGCCCTTGCTCATCACACGTCAAGCTGAATTTGATGCGGATGGCCATTACATCGCACTATTCTTCCCCAATAAGACGCAGGCGATATTGCGCCAATTGACCTTCTGGGTGTATTCCAGTGCTATTATCATACTGATCATTATCTTTTTTACGTATGTCATCAATTTGCTTTTAAAACAGAAAAAGCTCTCAGAAGTAAAAGCGGATTTCATCAACAATATGACCCATGAACTTCGAACGCCCATCAGCACCATCGGCCTTTCGGCAGAAGCATTGAGCAATCCCAACGTGCTTCAGAATGAGGGACGCTTGATGAGTTATGTCTCTATTATTAAGAATGAAAACGAACGTTTGCGAAATCAGGTCGATCGTGTGTTACAAATCGCCACGCTTGATCCAAAAAAAGTAACTTTTAAACACGAACAGCTTTCCGTGCATGAAATTATTGCCAAAGCTGCGCAAACGTTTCAAGTGAGAATGGATGAAAGAGGGGGGCAACTTTCGTTGCATTTAGAAGCGCAAAATGACGCTGTGATTGGCGATCGCTTGCATTTTACCAATGTCATTTACAATCTACTTGATAACGCAACTAAATACTCCACCAATGCTCCTGTCATTGAGATAAGCACCACTTGTGAAGGCAATGGACTGGTTATCTGTGTCAAAGACAATGGTGTTGGCATTGGAAAACAACATTTGAACAACATCTTTGAAAAATTCTACCGGGTGCCAACCGGAAACATTCACGATGTAAGAGGTTTCGGTTTGGGGTTATTCTATGTTAGAACGATTGTATTGGCGCACAGAGGGAAAATTAAAGTAGAAAGTGAACTTGGTAAAGGAAGTACCTTTATCTTAATATTGAATAATATTTAAGGCACGCATATGGAATTGGACAATGAAAACAAAACGCCTCTTCGCATCTTGCTTGTGGAGGATGATCAAAGCCTGGGCTTTGTGGTTCAAGATGCATTGGCCATGCAGGGTTATAAAGTGCATTTATGCCGAGATGGCAAAGAAGGACTCAA
>JAIYCK010000196.1 GCA_027488055.1 Flavobacteriales bacterium
CCAAGGCCTCCAAGATGGATATGCCGCTATCCAAATCACTTAGCGCCAACTCACCTTTGGGCAAGGCTTCTGCTACTTGATGCAATACTTCTGCTGGCATGGCTTTCATGTCAGCCACACTGGCCTTACCAAAAAGAACTCCCGATGCGGCAATGGCCAATTCCAAATCGGCTTTGCTGTGCACGCGCACGGTGATATCTTCGGCCAAAGCCTTCTGTAAAATACGACGACCCTTGTCTTGAGCGTGTTCAGCCTCCAAGGCCTCTATTTCCTCGCGACTCTTCAAGGTGAAAATACGGATATAATTCACGACATCCTCATCGCTGGCATTGAGCCAAAACTGGTAAAAAGCATACGGCGATGTGCGCTTCGGATCCAACCAAATGTTACCACCTTCGGTTTTACCGAATTTGGTGCCATCCGCTTTTTTGATCAATGGTGTTGTCAAGGCAAAAGCCTCGCCTCCATCCATCCGGCGAATCAGCTCTGTACCTGTGGTGATATTGCCCCACTGATCGCTGCCACCCATTTGCAGCATGACCTGCTGGTTTTTCCACAAATGATAAAAGTCGTATCCTTGAATCAATTGATAGGTGAACTCTGTAAAACTCATCCCTTCGCGGTCTTCTCCACTGATGCGGTTCTTTACCGAATCCTTGGCCATCATGTAATTCACGGTCAGTCGCTTACCCACATCACGGATAAAATCCAAAAAAGATATGCCCTTGAACCAATCGTAATTATTGACAAATTCGGCAGCATTCTCACCGCAATTGAAATCTAAAAACTTCTCCATTTGCTGGCGCTGACAAGCCTGATTGTGCCGCAAAATATCTTCACTCAACAAATTGCGCTCAGCGGATTTACCGCTCGGATCGCCCACCATTCCGGTTGCTCCACCAATCAAAGCAATGGGTTTATGTCCGCAGCTTTGAAAGTGCAACAAGGTCATGATCTGTACCAAATTACCCACCCCAAGCGAGTCAGCAGTTGGATCAAAACCGATATAGCCCTTGGCCATTCCTTTCTGCAACATATCTTCTGTGCCAGGCATCGCATCATGCAACATGCGGCGCCATTTCAATTCTTCGATAAAATTCTTTTTCATACTACTGATTCTTTGGGCGGGTAAAAGTACAACGGTCGTGACTACAAAAATGGCACTAGATGTTCTAATTGAATGCCTCGAGAGCCTTTTATGAGAATGAGTTTGCCAACCCATGCCTCAGCTTGAAGATATTCCTTGGCCGCTGCCGTATCGATAAATCCCATTTGACCATGTTCCAGCGCCAATCTTTGAAACCACTCTCCAACCCATATACCGGTAAGGCCGAGCGATTGTGCCAATTCAAAAATGTGTCGGTGCTCCTCTTCGGAGGCTTCACCCAACTCGCGCATATCTCCCAATATAAATATTTTATTGGAGTGATTTTGATTTGCAAAGGCACGCAACGCATGTTCCATGCTACTTGGATTGGCATTGTAAGCGTCCAAGATCAATTCATTTTGTGCAGTCTTATGCCACTGCGATCGATTGTTCTCGGGCTGATAAGCTGCAATAGCTGCATGAATATCTGCTTCTGGCACTTCGAAAAAACGGCCCACCGCAATGGCTGAGGCTATATTATACAGATTATATGCTCCTGCCAATTGAGTGGTAACTTCAGTGATTGCGCCATTCTTTTCTGAACTGTATACCAATGTTGGGTCTTCGCGAAGCACCTGCAATTGCATGCCGCCGGATTGAAAGCCGTAGTCCACGGTCTCCATGCCCTGCGATGCTTCGGCCAAACGTGGCAATTCAGGATTCACAAACAAGACACCTCCCGTTGCATGCACGGCCACAAACAACTCCCGTTTGCCTTTGAACACGCCTTCTTCGCCACCGAATCCTTCCAAATGTGCCTTCCCAATATTGGTGATCAATCCGTGGGTGGGCATCGCATATTTACAATATCCTTCGATTTCTTTCTGATGGTTAGCCCCCATTTCGATGATGGCCAATGTGGTGTCTGAGGGCATCGAGAGAATGGTCAATGGCACTCCTATGTGATTATTGAGATTGCCCTTGGTAGCATGGACTTTATACCCTTTCATCAATACATCGCGCATCAATTCTTTGGTGGTGGTTTTGCCATTGCTTCCCGTAATTCCGATGACCGGAATGTGCCAAGACATTCGATACAATCGGGCCACTTCCTGCAAGGCGACAAGTACATCCTCCACCAACACCATGCGCGGATCTGTGAGGCAATCGGCCTGATCAATAACAACCATAGAGGCGCCTGCCTCCAGCGCTTGAGCGGCAAAGGTGTTCCCGTTGAAACGCTCCCCTTTCAGTGCAAAAAAAATCGCTCCTTGCGGGATGTGGCGCGTATCGGTGCTGACACATCGCACCTCCAAATAATGCTCATAGATCTTCTGTATCATAGGACCAAAATAAAAAACCCCGAAGCAATTGCTTCGGGGTTTGTATTGTTTATTGAACAAATTCAATTTTATTCTTTCCCACCAATTCCAGTTGGGCTACCAACTCGGTCCATTGCACAACGGAACCCGAGGGTCGACATGGCGCGTCTTTCATCCAAGAAGCGGCGTGTGCCAGGAATGGTATAATAGGCGCGGTCTCTCCAGTTGCCGCCCTTGTAAACACGAGCACGATTGTTGACCAACGTGGTTGTTCCCCATTCGTACATGCGGTTTTGATCTTGTTCCTTGTCCGCATCACCATAATAGATACTGCTCTGGAAGTCACCATCGCGGTAGTCGATATAATCATCCTTGCGGTAATTGCGACGATCGATGTTTTCCTCCACTGTTACATTGCGTTTGCGCACTTCACCAGGTGTATTCTCAATGTAGTCAGAAACCCCATCACGCAAATCGGGAGCAATTGGTGAATCGCTATCCACGATCAAATCCATCACTTCCTGCATCAAATCTTGTGCTTCTTCAACTTTACGTTCTTTTTCTTTCTCCACCGCTTGGTTTACCTTTTCCAAACCATTGTTGATCAAGGTATTGTCAGCATCGGTCAATTTAGCGCCCGCTTGTTCTTGGTATTTGGTCAAGAAATACGATACACCTTCGATGTCATAAATATTCTTGTCGTATTTATCAGCGAAAGAACCATCGCTATTGAGCACACGGGTTTCATATACGTTACCACGGAAAGGACGGAATTCGCTCTTATCCTCTGGTGAAAGGGGACGATATACGTCCATCACCCATTCCGATACATTGCCTGACATATTGTACAAACCGTAATCGTTTGGTGGGTATGCATACACTGGAGCAGTAATGTCAGCGTTATCATTGAGATAACCAGCAACCCCCATCATATCACCACTTCCGCGTACAAAGTTCGCACGAATGGTACCAAAGAAGCGGCCTCCATTGTCATCGTTACGCACATAGTGACCATTCCACGGATAGGTACGACGATCGGTGATCAACTCTTGGAATGAATTACCGATTAGACCCAAAGCAGCATATTCCCACTCAGCCTCTGTAGGCAAGCGGTAACGTGGCAATAAGATACCATCTTCAAGACGCACCAGGCGGGTACCAGTTCCTTTTGGATTGTAATCCTTCATGGATCCGCCGCCGCTTGCATCAGCATATTGTCCGCTCAAATAAGACTCCGTAGTGAAGTGTTCTTCATCCGTTTGGCCGGTCGGATTGTGCTCCATCAAACCTTCACGAATAAGAATCAACTCATTCACGCGATCTGATCTCCATGCACAAAACTCGGTAGCTTGCAACCAACTTACGCCCACTACAGGATAATCCTGAAAAGCAGGATGACGCAAATAGTAATCTACATATGGATCGTTGAATTCCATTTTCTCACGCCATACCAAGGTATCTGGCAAAGCACGATTGATGATCTCGGGATAGCTATCGCCGTAAACCAGTTTCAAATAGTGGAGATAATCCAACCAGTATTGGTTGGTTACTTCTGTTTCGTCTAGATAGTAGGAAGAAACAGTCACACGGCGTGGAAAGTTATCCCAACCGAATGCAACATCGTCTTCTACACGTCCCATGGTGAAAGTACCACCCTCGATGAGTACCAAGCCAGGACCTGTCTCTTGTTCGATGTAGGCATTGCGCTCGAAGCCACCGTTTTTCTCGTCGTTGTAGTTCCAACCGGTTGCACCAGAGCGTTCTTGCTCACACGAACTTAAAAACACGATAGCCGCCAAAGCGACCAATGTGCCAAAGTTTTTCAAAAGGTTTTTCATGATTTCCTTGATAAAAAATTGTTGGTTTAAAACAAAAGCGGGTCAATATACAAATAAATAACTAGAAAGAAGGGCAGGCTATTGTGCGCAACGTCTTCTTTTTCTTACGACATTCGAAATTGAACCCAAGTGAAACCTCATGAGAACCTCCGGTAGAAGGCGTCAATTCTGAGATTGTCACATCATAACTGTATCCAAATCGAATCACATCTGTCTGAATCCCGATGGTTGTGATGAAGCTATCGCGGTATTTCTCTCCGAAGAGCAAACCACGGAACCAAACCCCAGCCACCAAAGGACCTTTATTTACATACAAACCCATATTCAATTGTTGGAATTCTCCTTGACGGCGATAAAGCACATTGGGAGAAATCTTTGCATCTGCATTTTTACTTTTCTTTTCGATTGGAATCACTGCTCCAGCGTGAATCGTGTACTTCATTGGCAAACGGCTTGTACCAACGATCAACGACTCATTGGGTTCATTCAAGTGGTGAACTGCAAAACCGCCATACACTACATCGCTGAAACCGAGAATACCGGCTGAAAAGTCAACGGCCTTCACCGCTCCGCCGCGCTGTTGATCGGCTGTACTATAGATAAAGCCCTTGCGCGGGTCAATCATATCACCAAAGGTCAACTTGCTCCAATCCAATGATTTTTGTAAGTAAGTCGCTTGCAAACCCGCTTTGATCGAAAATTTGCGGTTAATGGCTTGCTGGTACGAATAGATACCGTTCACAGTGGTAGTCTTTAGAGTACCTTCAGCTGCTCGGTCATTCAACACCATCAATCCCAAACCACCCTGAATGGTCTCTACGTGTTGGTCGTAACTCACACTTGAAGTGACAAAATTACCGCTCAATGAAGGCCATTGATTGCGGTAGTTCATTACCAAACGAGGACAACGATTGGTTCCTGCAAAAGCTGGATTCAGGTACAATGGATTGGCATAAAACTGAGTAAACTCAGGATCTTGAGCCAACAAAGTGTTGCTGAACGCAGTGAAGAGAGCAAAAATTAATGAACAGTAGATTAAACTTTTCTTCATTTGAAACGATTTTCGATAGGGTACAAAATCAATTAGCAATAATACAGCATTTATCAACATAAAAAAATTTATGTTGATAGCAATAATCAGACGCAAGAAATGTTATTGGCGTTGCGTCAAAACTTACATTCGCAGCATGTTTCTAACAAAACTCAACGTATTCCTGTTTTTCGGTCTGATCATCAGCCTCCCAGCCGTAGCTATTGAAACTCTAAAATTCGATAAAAAGTTACAATGGACTTCAGCCGAAAATACTTTTTCAACAACATTCGATGGTGCATATCTTGATCCAGATAACCACGAGGTGCCGAGTATATTGTGGCAAACAGCCAAAAAGGGCGGATATCAAATTGCCGCTTATCGCCTCATTAGCTATACGGCTATCCCGGTGACTGGCTCCGAAGAAATTACACTCAATCAATTCATTTTCAATTCACAAACTCGTGTAAGAGCATCCGAAACAGCTCAAAACACCATGATTCAAGTCGTGGCACCTGCGTACCAATGGCTGGACAATAGATGGCAAAAAATCACCTCCTACAGCATGGAGGTCGACATTGAGCCCGGTGCAGTGGCCTCCCCGCGTACCTTGAGTTTTGCTTCCGAGAGTGTATTGGCGCAAGGCGAATGGTACAAAATAGCCATTGCAAAAGACGGCATATATAAGGTGGATAGAAGTTTGCTCAATCAGTTGGGAGTGGCAAACGCCAATCCGCAACGCATCAATATCTATGGAAATGGTGGCAAACTACTGCCCGAATCCAATGCCGTGCCGCGTCCCGATGACCTTCGCCAATGCGCCGTCCTGTTCAATGGCAACAGCGACACCCTCATGGATAACGACGAGTACTTCCTTTTCTGCGCAAAAGGTCCCGACTCATGGAATCAAGCGAACGATGCCAATGTAAATCGAATGGTTTGGGAGCACACCAAGCATTATTATTCTGACAGCGCATACTATTTCATACGCGTCGATGACCTCACCCCTTATCGCATACAAGAAGCGCCCATTATCAATAATAGCAGCGATCATACCGTCACTACTTTTCAAGATTTTCAATACCACGAGTTGGATTTGTACAACCTTGTCGCCTCTGGTCGAGAATTTTACGGCGACGAATTTGGGATCAACGTCAACAACAACTTCAATTTCAATTTTCCCAATGTGGTCACCAGCTTGCCTGCCACTGTGCAAGCGCGCGTAGCCATCCGCTCAGTGACTATTGGAAGTTCGTTCACCTTCGGAGTGGGCGCAGCCACTGTCACCACTACCCAAGCGAGCCATGGAGATGCACCAACAGCGGCCAAAGCGGTTCCACGCACCGCATCCCTGAACTTTAACCCGAGCAGCTCCAGTATCAACGTGGCAGTCACCTTGAATAAAGGATACGCAGATGCAGCGGGCTGGTTGGATTACGTCCGAGTCAATGCCACGCGTAATTTGTCCATGTCGGGCGCTCAAATGACACTTCGGGACACCACCTTTGTTGGTGGATCTCAAATTGGTCTTTATCAATTGAGCAACGCAGCCGCCGTAGCCCATGTGTGGGATATTTCTGATGCCGCCAATCCCCAACGGGTGACTTTCACTGCAGCAGGAAATACGATCGAATGGAAAGGCCAAAAGGACTTTGTCCATGAATACATCGCATTTAACAACGGTGGTTTCCTTGCCCCTACCGCAGTCGGCCCTGTCGAAAATCAAAATCTGCATGCCTTGTATGATATTGATTTACTCATTATCTCTGCCCCAAACCATTTGGACGCAGCAACCCAACTCGCAGAGATCCATGCGGAAGAAGGGATGATCGTTTCTCTGGTGACTCAGCAACAAATTTTCAATGAGTTCAGTTCAGGAAATCCAGATGTAACGGCGGTCCGAATGGTACTCAAAATGTTATACGACCGAGCCAACGGAGACGCCGCACTGCGCCCCAAAAATGTACTGCTTTTTGGAGATGGCGATTATTCGCGCAACAAAGGCTGGAATGCTTTCTTGGGCAACAATGTGATTGTATTCGAATCCGATAAAAGTGAAGCGCCCTTGAGCAGTTATGTGAGCGATGATTATTACGTATTTCTCAGTGATGACGATGATGCATCGCCAGATAATTTTTCGGATTGTGGTATTGGTCGTATTCCTGCC
>JAIYCK010000026.1 GCA_027488055.1 Flavobacteriales bacterium
CGGTGCACGTAAAGGTTTGGCCGATACCGCTTTGAAAACAGCGGATGCGGGTTACCTAACACGTCGTTTGGTGGATGTAGCGCAAGACGTTATTATCACCGAAGTAGATTGCGGCACCCTACGTGGTATCGTTGCTACAGCGCTCAAGAAAAGCGATGAGGTGGTAGAAAGCCTTGGAGATCGTATTCTTGGTCGTACATCGGTACATGATGTGATCGACAACGAAACAGGTGAATTGCTTGTGGAAGGTGGTCAAGAAATCAACGAAGATATTTCCAAGCGTATTGCTGAAGCAGGCATTGAAGAAGTAGAAATTCGTTCTGTACTCACATGTGAGAGCAAGCGCGGTGTATGTGCATTGTGCTATGGTCGTGACCTTGCTACTTCTCGCCTTGTTCAGCAAGGACTTGCAGTAGGTGTGATCGCCGCTCAATCAATTGGTGAACCAGGTACACAGCTTACACTTCGTACGTTCCACACGGGTGGCGCTGCAGGTGGTAGCTCGATCGATACCGATTTGAAAGCAAAATACAGCGGAACAGTTGAAATAGACGAACTTCGTACGGTCGACAAAATGGACGACAATGGCGAACTTAAAACCATCGTTGTTTCGCGTTCATCCGAAATGAAAATTGTGGATGAAAAAACAGGTGCCGTGCTTACAACAAGCAACATCATTTATGGTAGTATCTTGTTTGTGAAGCCTGGTTCAGTTGTGAAAAAAGGCGATAAGATCTGTGAGTGGGATCCATTCAACAGTGTGATCATCACTGAAGAAGAAGGTACTGTGAACTTCGTGGATGTGGAAGAAGGTATGAACTTCAAAACAGAACTCGATGAACAGACCGGTTTCTCTGAAAAGATTATCACAGAGACGAAGGATAAGAAGAAAAACCCGGCGATTGAAATTGTGCGCAACAAAGAAGTAGTAAAAGTATACTCTCTTCCAGTTGGTGCTCACTTGAATGTGGACGATGGAGACAAAGTAGGAAAAGGTATCATCCTTGTGAAGATTCCACGTATGGCAGGAAAAGCGGGTGATATCACCGGTGGTCTTCCACGTGTTACCGAATTGTTCGAAGCTCGTAACCCAAGTAATCCTGCGGTTGTATCTGAAATCGATGGTATTGTAGAATACGGTAAAATCAAGCGTGGTAATCGCGAGGTGAGTGTGCGCGCCAGAACAGGTGAAGAACACAAATACCTTGTACCACTTTCGAAACATATCCTTGTGCAGGATGGCGACTTCGTGCGTGCTGGTATGCAATTGTCCGATGGTGCCATTTCTCCTGGAGATATCCTCGATATCCAAGGACCTACAGCCGTTCAAGAATATCTTGTGAATGAAATTCAAGAGGTATATCGTTTGCAGGGTGTGAAAATCAATGACAAACATTACGAAGTCATCGTGCGTCAAATGATGCGCAAAGTTGAAATCACAGATGCAGGTGATACCCGTTTCCTTGAAGGAACCAATGTCGATAAAGCCGAATTCCTTGAGGAAAACGAACTTTTGTTTGATAAAATGGTGATCATTGATGCTGGTGAAAGTGAGCGCTTCCAAGTGGGACAAATCGTTTCATCAAGAACGCTTCGCGATGAGAACACCCAATTGAAACGCAAAGACAAAGTGGAGATTCAAGCAAGAGAGGCTATCACTTCAACCGCTCGTCCGATGTTGCAAGGTATCACGCGTGCTTCATTGCAAACTGACAGCTGGATTTCAGCCGCATCGTTCCAAGAGACGACGAAGGTATTGAATGAGGCCGCGGTGCAAGGCAAAACAGACTTCCTCATTGGATTGAAAGAAAACGTAATCGTTGGTCATCCAATTCCTGCAGGTTCAGGCGTTCGCAAATGGCAGCGCATGATCGTTGGTAACAATGAGGACTATGTAAACCTAGTTGCTTCGAAAGGAGATAAGCTACCTATTGAAAAGGAAGCGTAAGATCTTACTGAATATATTTAAAAGCGTCAATTTCGGTTGGCGCTTTTTTTTTGTTTAAATAGCTTTGAAAAGCTGTTTATATGTACCGACCCATTTCCTTTTTGAGCGACCACAGCTGCGTAGGACCGCATTGGTCCAAGAATTACAATTGTAAAAAAGGAAGTAATACCCTTTGGCATCATAAAACGCATCCCATTCCTTCGTTGGTTTGTATGCTACCATCGGCCGTGGTGCCTGACAAGCTTCAAAAAAGTTCAACAAATAGTGACACAGGGATTGGTACTCCAAAGCACTTAACATCATGGCTTTGCAATTTTTACTTGGTTTCGGTTCCTTCTTCGATGCAATGTGATATGCTGCACCTCCAATACCAATCATTCCTCCGACCACATGCTTAAGTTTTACTTTCGCCCAGGATGGTGTATTCAAGTAAAACAATCTACTCCCCCACCCAAAAGAAATCCATTCATATTGCGCTTCGCTGGCTAAATGAGGCGGCTTTTGTATATGTTCATTCCAATCCCAGCCCTCTCGTTGCATCGGCAGCACGACATCCGAATGAATCCCACCAGCTTGCAAATAGATCAGCACACTGTCCGATGCCAAATCATCTTGCACATTTACAGCAGCAAAGATCATCTGACTCAGCAACGCAAAGAGAATGAAACTAGCTCCGATTTTCTTGGAATCAATCATTGAACAACCCCTCCGTGGAAGCCGTCCATATCGGACCAGACTGCTCTGCGGCAATCAATGCATCAGCGATCCAGGTATTGCAGGTACGCAGCGCATGATACCTTCCCTGCGCTTCATAATACAAGTCGTGAGGCTGTGCCAACAATGGAATGGCAATGGCTGCGCTATCTTGAGCGCACACGGTTGCTTTTATGTAAGACGTCAATGATTGGTACTGATGCTCATTGACAATCATAGTGCGGCAGGTGGGATCGTTGGATGGTTTTGCGATTGTGCGCACATGGGCTGCTGAAGCCCCAAAACCAAAAGTGGCAGACACCGCATTTTTCACAGTCAGATCACTCCAGGTTGGAGTTTCCATGTAAAAGGCTTTATGGCCCCAACCCACTGCAATGTGATCCAATGTGCTATCAAGGGGTTTACTTTGCGTAAATACCTTGGTCCAATCTTGTGTGGAATGATATAGCGGCATCACCACATCGGTATGCACTCCAGAACGAACCAAATAAATTTCAATGCCATCATGATGGTGATTACTCTGAAACCCATTTTTCCAATAGGGCATTAAAAAATAGCAGGTCGAATAACAAACAACAACCAGCAAAAATCCGATGAGTGTAATCCGTATGTATTTCAAAACGCTTCGCATGTAATGAACTTATAGAATGAGTTGCATAAAAACCAAATCCAACCACTTGTCAAATTTATAAGCCACTTCAGGTAATCGGCCAACTTCTTTAAATCCGAGGTCAGCATGTAATTTTAGACTCACGCTATTGGTGCTATCAATGCCCCCTATCATGGTATGACGTCTGTCCTTCTGCGCTGCCTCAATCAATCGGATCAGCATATCCTTACCGAGTCCTTGTCCTTGAAATTGGGGATGCACATACAATGAATGTTCCACACAGCTTTCATACGCCGCTCTTGCTCGAAATGTACCATAGGTGCCAAATGCTGCCACCTTACGATCCCATTCGAATATCAATACAGGCCAATTTCCTTCGCATTTTTGTTTCCACCACTGCTCCATGTAAACCTCGTCAAAAGGTTGGTACTCATACACCGCAGTAGATTCAGCAATGGCCTGATTGTAAATCGCCATCAATTCGGGTAAATCATTCGTTTGCGCGTTGCGCACGAGGTATTTATTGGTTTGCATGGATGAGGTACTGTATGATTTGCAAATGATGCGCATCGTGTTCCGCAATAAAAGCCACCTGATCATTCAGCGAAAAGTCACGATTTTGACCTTCATGGAATGCCACAAATGATTGGCCTGTTTGCATCAATTCCTTTGTAAATGTAACCATAGCCGAACGAACCTCTGCGAAATCCCGGCAGATGGCTTTAATCTTTTGCTGGTTGAATTGCGCTGCTCGTACATCCTTGTTGTGTCCGTTCCAAGGTCGCAACACCGAACGATTCAACACAAAATCGTCCAAACGTGCAATCCATAAACTTTCCATGGCTAAAAGATGCCCCACGTGCTCTTGAATGCTCCAGGTATTCTCACCGCTTTTTTGAAGTTCGTTTTGATCCAGAGGGAGGATAAGGTCCGCAACGACTTGTGGGAAATCATTCAATTGATCCAACAATGAATGTGATTGAACGCTCTGACTCCATCGGCTCCAATCGCGTTCCATCCACGGAGTAGGCAGTTTTGGTGGTTCAATCATGGCGTATTCAATTAAATTCTATGGGGAATCTCCCGGGTCAAACAAACATAGCGCATTTGGACACAGAACGAGACAACTATTTTTGGCATGTTTTTTAAGAAGGATAGAATAAATAGATTCAACTTCTTACATTCGTTGTACAAATCAAAAGAAAACAAGATGAAAAAAGGAATACACTATATGATGATGGCCTTTGTGGCCGTTGCCATGCTCACCAGTTGTGGAAGCAAATCCCCCTTGGGCGACAAGGTGAAAGAGCCCTTCAGCGGAAATAAATACGAGAGTTCAGGTCGCTATTTCCGAGCCAAGGGTAAAGGCGATAGTTCCGATGAGAACATTGCTAAAAACAAAGCGGATTTGCAAGCTAAAAAAGAATTAGCACAGCAAGTAGAAACACGCATGCGCGTTGTAACAGATCAATACTTGCATGAGAATGCTACCGCGAGCGGCAGCGAAATCAATGATAAATTTCAATCGTTGATCCGTGAGGTTACCAATACGACTATCGCCGATTTACGCAAAATTGGTGAAGAGAAATACTTTGAATCAACCTCGAAAGTCTACACTGTATTTATTGC
>JAIYCK010000016.1 GCA_027488055.1 Flavobacteriales bacterium
ATGCTTTCACCTCTTCTTTTACTTCTGGACAACCTTTGTTGGCTTGAATACCTGCATCGTTGGGACATTTGTCTTGATAGTCAGCCACCCCATCTTTGTCGGTATCTAAGGGACAGCCATTGCGATCTACTTGCGCTGATTTGGGTGTATTCGCACATTTGTCATCTATATCTGCTACACCATCCATATCGGTATCAGGACAACCGAAGAACTTGGGTTCACCTTTGATGGTGGGACAGTTGTCTTGTGCATCCGTGAATCCATCTCCATCCGTGTCAGGGCAACCATTGAATTGAGCCAAGCCCGCTTTGGTGGGACATTCGTCGACTTGGTCCGCAAAGGAATCACCATCCGCATCGGGACAACCTTTGGCAGCGATGGTTCCTACTGATTGAGGACACACGTCTTCGAAATCTGCAATACCATCTAGGTCGGTATCAATGGGACAGCCTGCTGCATCCACTTTGGCGATGGAAGGCGTACCGGGGCATTTGTCCATTTTGTCGCCAACACCGTCATGATCGGTGTCGTTCCATCCAAACAACCCAAATGCGATACCTATGCTATGCGTGAGCATTTGATCCGTCGAATTGTTGACGATGCCGTCCCATCCTTTCTCACCTGTCATGGTAAAGGTTTCATCAACATTGAGAAAGACACGATCGCTCAATTTAAATTGAACACCCAAGCCAACAGGCAACACACCGATCCAACGGTTGAAATCATTGCTATTGAGCGCATCACCATTGGTGGCGTTGTAGATCGGGTTGCCATCGTTATCTTCTAGCGACCAATTGGACATCAGGTGCAAGCCAACGCCCCCAAAGGCATAAGGCATCCAAATGGGATCATCACTATTCCGCAGTTTCACTTTACCAATCAATTGTGTGGTGAAAACATCCGCACCGAAACGGGTGGAGTCGGTCAGATCGTAGCCCCAATTGCCCATCCATAATCGGCCTTCTATATTGAAGCGGCGTGACACATAGTGTTCATAGTTCAAGCCAAATAGCGGATTTATTTGACTCAAGCGATAGAAGTCATTTCCCAATTCACCATTGTACTGATTGGTACCAAGGGTAAATCCCATTGCACCTCGCCAAGGCTTGTTTTGAGCCACAATTAAGTTGATGCTCCCGATCAGGACACTGACAGTAATTAAAATTGATTTCATTCGATGAATTTATAAAGTGGGCCGAAAGTAAATATAAAATGAGCAATTAGGTGTTAACTGAGCCTTATTGATGTGTTCACCTCAAAGTTTGAGTGGCGATAGCCGCGTGGGAACCTACAAATAGGAACGGAAGATAAGGCTTCAAATATTAAATAAATTGAACAGGTTTGTAATGGTGGTGATCACCTGAGCAAGGAGTTTGTCAACGCAACACATTGACATGGCCGGAGACTTCGTTCGTTCCTTCGGGAGTATTGTATTGGATCACCCACAAGTAGACATCGTTTTGCACGTAATGAGTGCCATTGACGGAGGGGACCCACACTTCATTGACCTGGGTACTCTCAAAGATTTTATTGCCCCATCGGTCGAAGATCCGCATTTTGAATCCTTCGGCATAGTCCGTCACGGCGTAAAACACATCGTTGATTCCGTCGTTATTAGGAGTCACAGTATTGGGAACATACAGTGGTGCAAATGGCTTCACCAAGACCTCATCTTCTGCGCTGCAGCCATTGCCATCGCTCACTACCAAGTGATAGACCGTGGGAGCGCTCGGGGATGCCAAGGGATAGAGACAATCAGTGCAGCTCAAACCTTCAGAGGGATACCAATAGAATTGCAGACCAAAGTTGTTTCCAAAAAGCGGCACTTCGCCAGGATAATCAAAGAACTGATCGGGGCCTGCATCCGCCATTGGAGACTCAAGCACACTCACAAATACACTGTCCACGCTTGCGCAATTGTTTTCATCGACTCCCGTCACTGTAAACATTGTGGAGATTAAAGGCGAGAGGGTGGTTTGCGCTTCGAAAGCGGGCGATGCCAAACTAACAGGCTGCCACGTATATGAAACAGCGCCAGTGGCCGAAGCATTCCAACTATTGCCTAAACAGATCGTGCCATCTTCGGAAGCCACTACGTCGGGTTTGATGACATGCACAGTCACTTCATCGGTGCCTTCGCCGCATATGTTTGTGATATCAACGTAGTAGGTTGTGGTAATCAATGGGCTTGCCCCGGGATTCGGTATTTGCGGATTGGTGAGCGTGTTGGAAGGATACCAATTCCAAGTCCATCCATCAATGCCATTGAGATAGACCGTATTGCCATAGCACACCGTGAGGTCATCGTAGATATTACCTCCTGGGAAATCATCCACTACATTGACCCCAACTGTTTCCTCTACAGTGCAATTGTCGGCAGTGGTTATGGCCACCGTGTAAGTGGTGGTTACGAGAGGTGAAGCCAGTGGTGTGGCGGAGGTGAAATCATCGACGGACGCAATGGGGAACCAAAGATATTCGGCACCGCCTGAAGCTTGAAGTTGCACACTTTGGCCTATGCAGATGGTTTGGAGCGGTGAGATATCTGTTTCAGGGATGTATAATTCGAGCGTCACCTCCACGGAGTCGGTTTCACAATCATTGAAATCTACAAGTGTGAAAGTGGTGGCTTCTGCTACCGTTGCTGTGGGGTTGTTTGTATTGGTATTGCTCAGCGCCGGATTGGGCAACCAGAAAAGGTTGCTTGTACCAGTGCCTTGCAGGTGCACCACTTGCCCAATGCACACTGGTTCAATTGGAGCAATACTGGGGTTGACTCCTTCAAGCACGGTAATTGTGACTTGCGCAGTATCGGGTTGTAAGCAGTCGTTGATGGTACTACTGATGAGCGTGATGGTATAGGTGCCCGCCTCGTCGAATGCGTGGGTGGGTTCGAATAATTCAGAACTACTGTCATCTCCAAAATCCCAATCAAATTGATCGGCACCATTGCTGAGATTATTAAAAAGCACATCGGTTCCAGTGCATATAATGTCGGGTGCATTGATGGCTAAGTCGGCATTTAGAATACCTAGGTCAAAACGGAATACTGCCAAATTGCAACCATTACTTGGATTGCTGCTGCTCCAGGCTCCAGGCGTAGAAGGGAAGTCGTCAAAACTTTGACAGCCGGCGCAAACCGCTTGAAACACAGTGCCGTTTTTGTTAAACCGCGATGTTCCCCCGTCCACGTGTTCACTGCTTTGACTTCCACCTAGGAATGTGGCATAGTCCAGGGTGGTCGCGTCGGCATCCAACACACAGAGATAAAAGTCGCTTCCATCTGTGGTGGATTGGTATGCATCGGATGTGATAGGCAATCCATTGGTGGTGCTATATTGTGCGTAACAAGCATAAAAACTTCCACAATATTGATTGGTTTCACCACCCCAACCACTCATATAAATTTGGTTGCAATCACTCACCAAAAAGGCTGTGGGTGAGATGTCAATTTCACCACTCCCCGTGCCGATGGTGGTGGCCCAAAGTAAATTGGTGAGTGTGGGATTGTATTTGACAATGAATTGCCCGCTATTGGTTTGTCCATAGCACCCTGCAGTGATGGAAATGGTTCCAGCGGTTTGGCCACAGATATATACGTTGTTGTCCAAGTCGGTTTGAACAAAATAGATCTGATCGTATTCGGTCGTGCCAAAAAATGTCCCTGCAATGAGATTAAAGGTCAGTGTAGATATTCGAATCACAAAGCCATCGGTTTGTCCACCAAAGGTGTTGTCCATTCCATTGGCAACATGCGGAAAATTATTGCTCTTGGTGCCACCGGCCACCAGTATTTCATCGGTACCGTTGAATTCAATTGCATAACAGGCTTCCGTGGCGCTACCTCCGATGTAATTGCTCCACATGAGGTTCTCAAGATTGTTGTCTAATTTGAACACGATGCCATCACAGGCTCCGCCGCCATAGGCTGGCTGCAGTCCAAATGCGGTGACAGGAAAGTCATTGCTCAATGTCACACTTGCGATGTATAGATTATTCGCATCATCGGCATTGATTTCACCCCTGAAAACGTCGCCATAATTGTAGAATAGTTGATCTCCAGTATTGAGGCCATCGTTGCCTGTGCCTCCTACAAAGGTGCTGGCATCAAGTGTGCCATCGAGGGCGAATTTGCACACGAATATATCACAGCCTTCGGGATGGGTGCTAGTGAAGAAGGTACTCATATCCAAGCTAGGACCTCCATTGAAAGTAGATTGGTATGCATTGGCCGTGGTGGGAAAGGAAGAGCTCCCAGTGGCACCCATGACAAAGATGTTGTCAAAGTCATCCACCACAATGCTATGAGGAGTTTCGATTTTGCCTCCACCAATGTATGTGCTGTACAATAGGTTGCTGCCATCCGCAGAAAACTTGGAAATGGCGACATCCATGTAATTTCCGACGGTGCTATTGAATGCGCTGCTGTAAGCGCCCAAAGTGGTGGGATAGCCAGTGGCAAAAACAGCCGCTCCAGAAATTAAATTGCCTTGGGAGTCATCGGCAGCCGTAAAACCAAAGTTGTTGGCCGGTGATCCAATGAAGGTTGAGAAAACTATTTCGGGATCAATGACAAGGTCGTATTGTGGATCATACGAGCTTATCTCATATTGGAGCACATGGCCGCGCAACATATAAGAACAAGCGATTTCGATGATTTTACCATCAATCAATTGATAGGCGAATGGTTTGCTTTCGATCAGTGTGCCTACTGAGGTCTCCAATACAAGTGCATCATCGTGCAGTTCGATTTTATCAAGTCCTTGATAATCGATTTGGATGTGACGAGGATCTCCCGTGGGATGAACAATGAAATCGTATTTGAGGCGACCGGTATGACTATATACGAGCATATCGATTCCTGGATAGAGAGCGTTATAGCGATATTGCTCAAATGCCGCGCATCCACTGGCCCATGAAGCTGAGTCTTGGCCAATGTAATAGTTGTAGTAAGGCCGAGTGCGCTTCGAAGGCGAGATAGAGGGAACGCTGCAGCCCAAGAACGAGGTTCGAAAAGCGTGCGATCTAAAGAGCGCTGGAGGATTTCCTGTATTTGGATGCAGTGCGGCGTGGACATTGGGGTCAACCATGGCATAAGTGAAACCACCTGATTCTAGCCATAGTTGGCCATTGGGGACAGTACAACCTGCGACCACCTGAGAGGGCCATTGTCCTTTGTTTTGGACAAATTCTGCCTGACCGCTCGCATGATAGCAGCAGCTCCAAAAGAATAGCCAAAACAATAATTGTCTCATTGGTGATGTATCCGAAGGTAAAGACTTGGCAGTCTTACAAATAGTTGTAGCAGTGGAGGTGAAATTACAAAAAAATCACGAGAGGATAATTCACTGGATATCAACATTCAGCGTCGTCAGGGGATCTATTGAAAGACCATTCGATCGAATATACGTATATTCCCTTAGTTCAAAGGAAGCGATTTACCCCACCTTTGTTCCAATAAAGCAAATTCAACAATGAAAAAGAACTCTATTTTATCGCTTACCCTCATGATTGGTTTGGCGGTCTTTTTAATGGGCTGCCCCTATAGCAGCGAGATCCCGTTGTCATCTGTCAATGCCAAGCTCAACGAAGCCTTTGTGGGCAAGTGGGAGTTGAGTGGATCTCCAGAAAATCATATCACCGTGAAGAAGAATAGCGCGGGTGAGATGGCCATCGCGAAATTTGAGCCTGGATACGATGGCGCAGAGGGCACAACGACTAATTATATTGGCAATCTCACTGAAATCAAAGGGGTGCTTTTTTTGAGTTTGCGCGAAGACACAGAAGATACGTCCTATGCTACCTATTACTTCTATCGCATCAACAAGGAGGGCTCCAATAAGATTTTGGTGCAGTCAGTGACACCCAATATCGATGAGAAATTTACAAGCGGGAGCGAGATGGCTGCTTTTTTTGGAAATCACATGCAGCACAGTTTCTTTTATGACACCAGCGATGAAACCTATTACAAAATCGAATGATCATTCGGTTTTTGAGACACAGTATTGTAATCACCCGAGTCCAGACTCGGGTTTTTTTTTGAATATGTGTTTCGCACCTTAATTAGTCCTTGATGCGCGAAAAGCGCAACGCCTTTAGCATAAAATCAGGCAGTGGCTTCAATGGATCACGTTTTTCTACATTGAGGAAGATGCCCCATTTTTCGACGATAGGTACTTTGTACACTTCGATCATTTCAATCAATGTGCGATCCTTGTCGTGTATATAGGTGCAGTGTACTTTGGTTTGCCCCATATTCAGCGCATCATTGCTGTCGCAGGTAAAACCATAGCCTGCTTTACTCAAATCCTGTCCCAAAGCTTTCATCCCTTTGACATCGAAACCAATGTGCGCAAACATGCTATCTCCCCAAATACGATCTTTGAAAAGATAGGCAGGTGTTCGGTCCAATGCTTGCACCAATTCAATGTAAGTTGCACCAGTCACCTTTGCAAAACCTCCACCTGGTTGAGCACTTTGTGTGAGCATTACGCGGCGGTATTTTTCTTGACCTCCTAGTAATTCTTTCCAATCAGAGAAGGAATCAGTGGTATCACTTAGCACTTTATCGAAACCGAGAATGTCTGCATAGAGACCCAAAGCGTCTTCCATATTCGAAACACCCACTGAGCAACCAATCACCCCGCCGCTGTGGTGTTTGCCTTGGGTATACCATTGATCGTGCTCTATGAATTGCCAATGCAGTCCATCGAGGTCTTGCATATAAAAAGTAGGTCGTCCGATTGGATCCTTGCCAATGGCCGTTAAGCCGGGTGCATTTTGACTGGAGCAAATGGCATGTGAATCCTGGATGTTTTTGCATTTCACTTGTGTGATACAGATACCAAGGTCTCCCACAGCCGCATGCATGGCTGGTTTGGGTTCGAACGAGGTGGGTCGAATTACTTCAATAGCACAACCACCTTGCAGGTTCATGATCATGCTGGCTCTTTTGGTGATGGTGCTGTTATTAGTATATACATCCATCAATGGTGCAGGTTGCACACTATCAAAGAATGGAATGTCGAGCCCAAAAAATTGACGATAGAAACGCAAAGAAGCGTCCATGTTTTGCACTGCTACACCGATGTGTTGCAGGCCATTGATCCGTTTATACATAGCAAATAATCATATGATTGAAGGACAAATATAATGCACATGATAAGTGTGCGTTTACATTTTGGATGTAGCTGGTCACGTTCTAACTTCTGATAATGCTCAACAGCTGGCAATAAGAGATTCAGCGCCTTTTACTTAGACTGAACGCTGCGCAATACGGCGATCAATTCGGATCGTAATGTCATCAACTGCTGGAAAGCATCTGCCTGAGTGCGTTTGAAGCGTTGGACTTTGATCCAGTGCCCAAACCGCTTCGCCTGATCATTCCACCACAAAGTGAGACGTCCACAGATAGCTATAAGCCCAAGCGCCAAAAGGGCTTGACCCCATGTCAATGGACTCAGAGTAAGCGCTAGCCACCATACGATGAGATACAATGGGGTGAAAAAAGTCCAAAAGACAATTCGGATGGAGTTGATAAAGAGAGGGTCTTTCACCAATTTACGCTGAATTCTTTCGATCAAAAGATACCATGGATAAAAACACAAATAACCAATTATGGCAAAGGGGAATCCCAATAGGACGGCCAATACATGGCGATATCCTTTTGGATTGAATAAGGCTTCATCTAAACCTGCATCTTTCATTGCGTCGAACCATTGCGGACCTTTGGATTGCAACACTGCAGCAGCATCGCTTTTGGTCGCCAATGTCTCCAGTAGAGAGTGGTACCGATGAAATTGGTCTCCTAAAGTGTCGTCCTCCAAGTGATTGATCAACGGTCGAAGACCCATCCACACCTCATACTCGTTGTCGTGCTCGATGTCGACCATGACTGATTTGAGTGCGGTGCGAATATCTAGCATCAATACATTTTGTGCGCGGGCTGCGTCGCTTATTAGAGAGGCCTCGTATTGAGTGAGAGGTATGGGGGTTCCGATGACAATGGTCGCAGTTTTGCGATACGCGTAATAGTCTTCATAGTCGATTCCAACAGGCAGAATCACAGCGTCCTTGACTCCTGCTTCCAAGGCTCCCGTAGCCATGCGTACAACCCCTTTTTTAAGAGGCATCAGCTGTTTTTTTCCTCGGTGAGTGCCTTCAGGAAAAAGGCAGACCATTGCATTTCCTTTCAGTCGTTCATACACTTCATTGAAGACCTCTTGATTACGTTCTTGCATGTCGCTCAAGCGGTCGCGCTCGCGGTATACTGGCAACATGTTGAATTGGGTCAACAATCTTTTGATCGTAGGATTTTTAAAGACATCCGCTCGAGTAAGCCAGTGCAATTGTTGCGGAATGTAGGAACAACAAATGACAGGATCAATCATCGCATTCTGATGATTGGCCACTAAAATGACGGGTTTATTCTGGGGGATATTACTTTGACCAATCACTTCGATGCGCCTAAAAAACAGGCTGAATCCGCATTTGATGATGGGACGCAACGTGGCGTATAAACGAGTAGAAGTGTGTGCCAATAGGTTGGAGCAGGTAGAATTGCGACTGGAATAAACGCTTAATTATTCGTTGTAGTTCATCACCTTGTGTCCACCTTCCAACAAATAACGATCGCGCGTGAAGAGCGCAACATCGGCCTTTACCATATCATGTACCAGTTGATCCAAGCTGTGTTTGTGTGTCCAGCCCAGTTTGGTGTGTGCTTTTGTGGGGTCGCCGATCAAGAGTTCAACTTCCGTAGGTCTGAAATACTTGGGATCTATCTCAATTAAAACTTTGCCCGTTTTGGCATCATGTGCTTTTTCATCTACACCTGTACCTTTCCATTCTAGGTCGATTCCCACCTCTTTAAAGGCGAGATTGCAGAAGTGGCGCACAGTATATGTTTTGCCAGTGGCCAATACGAAATCATCTGGCTCATCTTGTTGCATCATCATCCACATACCTTCTACATAATCCTTCGCATGTCCCCAATCGCGTTGTGCATCCACATTCCCCAAAAATAATTTGTCTTGTAAACCCATTTGAATTTTGGCAGCGGCGCGGGTGATTTTGCGTGTGACAAATGTTTCGCCGCGCAAAGGAGACTCGTGGTTGAACAAGATGCCATTGCAGGCAAACATGCCATATGCTTCGCGGTAATTGCGCACAATCCAATAGGCATAGAGTTTAGCTACGGCGTATGGACTGCGAGGGTAAAAGGGCGTTTCTTCATTTTGAGGCACTGCTTGCACCTTGCCATAAAGCTCGCTCGTAGAAGCTTGATAAAACTTGGTTTTTTTCTCCAATCCGAGGATTCGGATGGCCTCTAGAAGACGAAGGGTGCCGGTAGCATCTGAATTGGCAGTATACTCAGGAGTTTCGAACGACACATGCACGTGACTTTGAGCTGCGAGGTTGTAAATTTCATCAGGCATTGTCTCTTGCACCAAGCGAATCAAGTTGGTGCTATCAGTGAGATCACCATAATGCAAAAACATATTCACTCCTTTTTCGTGTTGATCTTGGTAAAGATGGTCGATCCGGTCTGTATTGAACAAAGACGAACGACGCTTTACGCCATGTACTTCGTAACCTTTGGCCAACAGTAACTCGGCTAAGTAAGCTCCATCTTGTCCGGTGATGCCGGTGATCAATGCCTTTTTCTTCATATTCGGATCAATTGCAGTGGCTGAGAGCTGCGACACTAAGCTGATTTACATCACAAGGAGCGCAGCGACTTTGGCCATTTTAAGTCGTGTATGCAAAGAAAAGCTATTGAACTCAGATTACCTAATTTGAGCGCGAAGGTTTGCTGAATTCAGTCAGTTCGACTTCGATTTCCGCGTGAGGATAGATATGGGCTGGTTGTCCTTTGATGAGTAAAAAGAGCGGGGTAACCAATGCAGATAACAGACAAGAAGCCGTTTTGCGTGACTTTCCTTGGCTGAATAAGATGGGGCCTGAAATGGCATAGTCCTTTTCAACTCCCTCTACAATACTCATCTCAATTTCGATTAGCCCAGGCTCCCCCACGAATTTGGATTTGTTCACAAAGACTACATTTCCATAAGCCTTGGCTCCTGCTTCGATGATCAACTCCCCATCTGCGTAAACATCGCGGGTGACCTCAAATTGAAACTCTTGTCCATCGATGGCTGCATTGGAAGAGATGAGGGTCTTCGATTTGATAAAAACGATTGGACTCTCGCGGTGTGAATCTTGGGCAAAGGTGCTTAAGGATCCAAGTATTAATAGGAATAGGAGAAGTTTGCGCATACAATGAGATAGATAAGGTGATGTAGGTGAAACAAATTTACTAAAATCCTGAAATTTCATTGCATTAAGCATGCATTTCTTGGCTCCTGCTGAGCTCAATGAGTTTGCGGTACAAGCCGTCGGTCTTGTTTAGCAATTCATCGTGCGTACCTGCATCTACAATTTGTCCTTCTTGCAAGACCACAATTTTGTGCGCATTGCGAATGGTCGATAATCTGTGCGCGATGACAAGACTGGTTCTCTCTTTCATCAATTCGTCCAACGCTTGTTGTACGAGTTTTTCGCTTTCATTGTCCAAAGAACTGGTGGCCTCGTCCAAAATGAGTATGGCCGGATTGCGCAATACGGCTCGAGCGATGGCGATGCGTTGGCGTTGACCGCCACTGAGTTGGATGCCTCTTTCGCCCACCAGTGTGTGCATGCCTTCGGGAAAACTTTGAATGAAATTGAGTGCATTGGCTTTGCGTGCGGCATCTTCAATCTCGGTGTCGCTCGCAAGGGGATTTCCGTAGGCGATGTTATCGCGAATAGACCCGCCGAAGAGAATGACCTCTTGGGGCACATAGGCCATGGCCGACCGCAATGCGTCCAACGGAAAGCTTGTGGCGTCCTTATCATCAAACAGGATACGTCCTTTTTGAGGCAGATAAAATTGTAAGAGCAAGGCCGCTAAAGTGCTTTTTCCGGAGCCTGAAGCGCCCACCAGCGCCACTTGTTGACCTGGTTCGATCACAAAGCTCAGGCCTTTGAGCACTTCGATATCAGGTCGTGAAGGATAATGGAAATGCAGCTGATCGAATCGTACGGCTCCTCTCAAAGTAGCGGGTACCACCTTTTGATCCGTGGTCAATTTTTCTGGCTGACCCGCGAGGATGTCCATCACACCTTCGATGATCCCCACACTGCGCTGAATGGTCCCCATTTGAGCCGCTAAACCCCCTATGGATCCTGCCACAAGACCAGTAATGAGAACAAAGGAAACAAGCAATTGCGGCAATTCACCAATGGACCGCAAATACGCTCCATATCCCATGATAGCACCCAATGCACCAAAGAGAAAGATGATGATGAATGTGCCGAACATGCCACGCCAAATGGCACTTTTCAGCGCAACTTGTTTGATGGTCTTGATGCCAATGCCATATCGCATCACTTCATAAGCCTCATTGGCAAAGCTCTTCACGTTGACAATGCCAGTGAGTGATTCGTTGACGATGACACTGCTTTCGGCCACCTTGTCTTGAGTGAGCTTACCAAGTTTGCGAATGTACCGGCCAAAAAGCACCATGATGATCACAATGACGGGCA
This sequence comes from Flavobacteriales bacterium, assembly GCA_027488055.1. Lineage (GTDB taxonomy): Bacteria > Bacteroidota > Bacteroidia > Flavobacteriales_D > Sanyastnellaceae > CANHSF01. Next base: position 11,587 of record JAIYCK010000016.1, read on the forward strand.
AGGTTGCCAGCATCATCAGTGTAAGTTTGTAGCTGAAAGATACCAACGCCACAAGCCCCACCACGATGATCACGGTTTGGCGCACAAATTCAGCTAAGGTGATGTTGAGTGTTTCTTGTATCGTGGTGATATCGCTTGATAGTCGACTACTCAAATCACCTACGCGGCGCTCATTGAAAAACTGCATGGGCATGCTGATGATTCTGCGATATACATCGCGGCGCAATGCTTCCATGGCATTTTCGATGACATAGGAGAAAATGTAGACGCGTATAAATGAAAACACACCTTGCACAATGAGTAAGATCCCGAGGATACCCAAGATTTTACCCGTACTTTGAAGAGGCAATGAATCGGGCAAGTAGCTGCCAACAATAGCGGTGAGGCTACTTCCTGGCATATTGGCCATGGTTTCGGCACCTGCCAATTGACCCAAAATAGCGGTTATGACGATCATCAGCAATCCAGAAATTACGATGAGCAATAGACCGAAAATGAATAGAAACTTATAAGGCGCTAGGTATTTAAAGACACCAATGGCGCGGCGAAAACCTTCCTTTGTTATTTTGGGTTTGTTGGATTGTTCTTGAGCGTCGGTTGTAGACATAATTATTAAAAATGCAAGCGGTGTTGGGAGGGATAGACAGCGCGCAAATGTACAGCTAAGAGCATTGCACAGGGCTTATAAAAAGTCAAACTGTATATAGCTATTCTAGATCATTTATTTCATAACATTGCACATCTGTAAGGACCAAGAAGAAAGCCTGTGTTATCTAACCCATTTAAACCCAACCCATCACAAGAAGAACTCACACGAGCTGAGTTTGATGCGTTGTTCAGGCAATACTACAAGACCATTCGTAATTTTATTTATTTTCGTTGTGGAGACCGCGATATGGCTGAGGATATCGCTCAAGATACTTTTGTGAAATTATGGGAGGTGCGGGATCGTGTGGATCGCAAGACGGTAAAGAGTTACTTGTACACCATCGCTCAAAATACCACGATCAATCAGCAAAAGCGTCAGCAGCTGATGTATAAGTTTCAGAAAAGAACGACCTCGCATCTTGACAGTGATACTCCAGAAAAATTGGCCGAGATGGCCGAGTATGAGCTGCGGCTGCAAGCCGTAATAGCCTCCTTGCCTGAAGGTGGTCGCGAGGTGTTTTTGATGAACCGTATTGAGGACTTGACGTATCAAGAAATTGCTGAGCGATTGGGATTGAGTGTCAAAGCAATCGAAAAACGAATGAGCAAGGTGTTGCGTATCATACGTGAGCAACTCGGTGTCGATATTTGATGAAATCGTTGCCTGGATAAAGGCTGATCGTGCAGCTTTATTCAAGAAGACAGAACCATTTGAACACGCTCTTACACTAAAATAGCATCTACATTTTTCTTGATGTTCGAGCAGATCTGATCCAAAGGCAAGTCATTGTCATCCGTGCCAAAGGGATTTTCTATTTCCTCTGCAATCAACTCCAAGCTGGCCAAAATATAAAAGATAAAGATCACAATCGGAATGGCGTAATAGCTGAGGACGGGAGCCAGCGCAATAGGCAAGGTCATGGTATAAAAGAAAATGAATTTCTTTAGGAAAACGCTATAGGAATAAGGGATGGGCGTATTGCTGATTCGCTCACAGGCGCCGCAAATTTCGAGATATTGCTGCAATTCATTGTTGAGTATGAGCATGTGTTCTGCGCTCAGAGCGTTTTTTTGGCGCAATTCCTCGCACAACACATACCCCTTTTGTGCTGCGTTGATCGGTAAATGTGCGCCTGCAGCGGCATCATCAAAAAAGGCAGGAACATTTACTTCGCTTTCGCTGATCAAAGTGGATTTTCGCAAATGGTTTTTGAGCGTGAAAGGAAAGATGACGATGATTTGTCTAAATTTCTCACGGTCATGGGCATCATGCACGAATACATTTACTTTGACGGCAAGGTTGCGTGAACAATTGACCAATGCGCCCCATAATTTTCTTCCTTCCCACCAACGTTCGTAAGCGGTATTGGTGCGAAAAACCAAAAGCATTGAAATAACAAATCCAAGTAGACTATGCATCAGCGAAATTTTGGACGCCTTGCTCTCGGATGTTATTTGTAAAACGAATTGATCGACGAATACAATCATAGCAGTATACCCACCAATAAGACCAATCAACGGTAGCAGTTGTCGGAAGGTATCCGCTTTGTGAAATTTGAAAATAAAGGATAGCCAATCTTTTGGATTGTATGCAATCATAATGGGTATAGTTTTGAATGGCTAACTTGTTCGCTTATTTATCAGATTCGAAGGGCTCGGTGCTGCCACCGCCGCTTTCAAGTATCTCTTCAAACGGATCATTGGAGCCAGTGGTATCATAGTCAATATCTGAAAAGGGATTGAAATTCAAATCTTCAATTGAAACGCCCCCGACACCACCTGTTCCACCTCTGTTTTTGCAGGCTTCAGGCACGGGGAAGTCACCCTTTGATATTTCTATGCGGCTGTCGGCATACACTTTTTTCATGTAATAGCCATAGATCGGCAAACCAGTATTGGCGCCTTGTCCCGTCGCTGTGCTGGAGAATCGTACAGTAGGATCTTGGGCGCCCACCCACACACCTGTTACAAGGTCGGGAGTCAAGCCCATGAACCATCCGTCGGTGTTGTTCTGTGTGGTGCCAGTTTTACCTGCTGTTGGATAGGTGATGCCACCATATGGTTTGGCTGGATTACGCAATCGAACGCCCGTTCCTGTTCCGCAAGAGCCATCTACTACGGCCTTCATCATAGTGACCATGTCATAGGCCACACAAGGATCCAAGGCTTGATCGACCAATGGTTCAGGCTCATAAATCGCTGTGCCATTTTTATCTTCAATTCGCAGGATGAAGGTGGGCTCGATGTACACTCCTTGATTTACAAAGGCCCCCATTGCGCCCACCATTTGATACAAAGGGATATTGGCCGCACCCAAAGACAGCGGACCGACTGGATCCAGCTCTTCTTTGATACCAAGGCGTTTGGCCAATCGAATGATGTTGTCGATGCCGTATTGTTGCGCCAAGCGCGCGCTCACCGTATTAACAGAGTTGGCCAGGGCGCATCGCATACTATATGATCCATAACCGCCGCCGCTATTTTCAGGACACCAACTACCCCAGCAGAAGCGCGAACCATCCACTACGTCATTGGGCGATTTGCCCATGCGCAAGGCTGTGCTGTATACAAGCGGCTTGAAGGTAGAACCCACTTGGCGTTTACTTTGATAAACATTATCAAATTTGAAATTTTTGAAGTCGATTCCTCCAACCCAGGCGCGCACATGTCCGCTGTGTGGTTCTATCGACATAAGTCCTGCGTGCAGAATGGCTTTGTTGTATTTGATGCTGTCGAGCGGAGACAGGAGGGTGTCTTTCATGCCTTTGTGGGTATACACCTTCATCTTTACAGGTGTTTTGAATTCTGCGGCAATCTCCTCTTTGGATGGCCGATGCCATTTGTGATCACAACCCGTGTGTCCGCCTACTTCATTGCAACAATGGAAATAAGGGTTACCATCTTCATCTGTTTTTTCTTCGATGTAGGCAGCAGGGCGTTTACAATCTGGACAAAGCTTACCGGTTTGAATTTTATTGCGTTCGCTTTCATTGATCGCCATTTGTAAGATGGCATCACGGTCTTCGGGCCTTATGCCGTTGTAGAAAGGATAATTTTCTTTTTTACGTCGATTGACATCGCGGGTCAATGCTGGTTGCAGCTCCTTGCTCAAGTGCTCTTCCACGGCCCACTCTGCATGTGCCTGTAGCTTGGTGTCAATGGTGGTGTAGACTTTTAAGCCATCGCTATAGATATCGTATTTACTACCATCGGCTTTGGCGTATTTGTATTCGCCATTGTCATTTTTCTCACTCAGAATTTCATCGAGTTGACCGCGCAATACTTCGCGGAAGTAAGGGGCAAGGCCTTCGTCATGGCTCATGCGCTGGTAGTCCAAATCCAAAGGCAGTTGACGCAAGCTGTCGTATTGTGCATCGGTGATGTGCCCGTATCGGCTCATTTGATTTAAAACCACCTCGCGGCGTTTGACACAGGTGTCGGCGCGCTCGGGTCTGAGTGGATTGAATAGCGACGAATTTTTGAGCATTCCTACCAGCAATGCGCCTTGGTGCAGGCCGAGTGAATCGGGCGAGGTGTTGAAATAGATTTGTGCTGCGGATTTGATACCCACAGCCTGGTGCCCGAAGTCATATTGATTCAGATAAAGAGCGATGATCTCGTCCTTTGTATAGAGTCTTTCGATGCGGCAAGCAATGATCCACTCGCGGATTTTTTGCCATACGCGCTTGATTTTTCCACCTCTTCGCTCTTGATTGGTGAATTGCATTTTGGCCAACTGCTGTGTAATGGTGCTGGCACCACCGTCTTGACCTGCCTTAGCAACGGCACGCAACAGTCCTCGGTAGTCTACGCCGCTATGCTCTCTGAAACGAACATCCTCAGTAGCAAGGAGCGCATCAACCAGGTGTGCAGGGAGTTCGCTGTATTTAATGTCTGAGCGATTTTCTTTGTAATACGCGCCGAGAATTTTGCTGTCCGAACTGATAACTTGTGTGGCTAAATTGATACGGGGATTCGCTAAGGTTTCGACCGCTGGCAAGCCACTCAGCAAGGCAATGGTCAAAACCAAAAAGATACATGCCAGAGGCGCCAAACCTATGATCCAAACCCATCGGTTATATTGCGCGTTGTTTTTTTTGCTCATGAATAGGAGTAATGTAGAAAACCAACGAAATGAAGCGATCTACATTGTGCGCTCCCATTCGGGCTATTTCCAAAGATAGCTTCTTCATCGCCGTGTAATCAGGGGATTTCATGACTTAATCAAAGAGCAAATGTTAAAATCATCACCGCAAGGTTGGCTTCTAATTCCAAGGATTTTATCTTTATAAGCCTTGATTTTCAAAGTTATGAAAGGTGTTGGATCTTCTTGGAATTGCAATAATTGTCATTTTGTTTAATGTTTTTTGTAAAAGATCAAACAACCTATCTTTGCCTAATTTGGTCTTTGTCCAAAATCCCTTTTATCCATGAATATGATAAAAATATTTATTTTGGCTTGCATGACAGCTTTCTGTTCGTTTGCAAATGCTCAGACATATGGTTGCACCGATCCAGCTGCCAACAACTTCAATCCCCAAGCGGATGTAGACAACGGCTATTGCTGTTATGGTAACTATCTGACAATCGAGGCATCAGACAACATTGGCAATGTAGAGTTTTTTTCTTTGCAATCGTTTTACGGGATGTATTGGCCTATTTACACAGACAATTGTTTCCCAGATGGTTGCGTTACGGTGCATGCACATCGTGTCACAGATAATCAGCCTGCTTGGGTTTCTGTTTTCAACAATGGAATATTGGTTGCAACTATCACTGATTTTGAAGAGTTTGGTGGTTATTATGGCCTGGGATTGGGTGTGGCTAATTTTGATTTGGGAGTCGTTTCGGCAGGCTGCACAAGCAGCTTTGCTTGCAATTTTGATCCCAATGCTACATGTGATGACGGCAGTTGTGACCTTTCTTGCGCTGGCTGCACGGACCCTAGTGCGGCTAACTTCAATCCTTCAGCTACCATCGAAGATGGAAGTTGCTGCGGGGAAAACAATTTTTTGACCTTCACTAGCACAGCGCCACTAAGCGCGAACAGTGAAGTTTACTTTTATGGATTTGGCGCAGCTTTGTCATTTGCCCCAGGCGAGTCTAGTGGCTGCATTTCCGATGGCTGTTGGAATGTCTACTTGTTTGATAGCATGGTAGATTCCGCCGCAACGTGCACGCTTTCAAATGCCGCTGGTAATGTTTTGGCAAGTGGTTTGGCGTCTGATTTCTTTGCAGGAATTTCAATTAATATCAATGCCGTTGAAGGTTGTCCAGACCCTTCGGCTTG
>JAIYCK010000370.1 GCA_027488055.1 Flavobacteriales bacterium
AATCATTTGCTATGTAGTGCTTATCAGCATCCCATATGACTCTCACTTCGGCAGTGTTGCCGAGCATTTGAAGTAAAAGCTCTTCCGACTTTTGAAATCCACCCATGCCAACCACATCAATGCGTCTACCCACCCAATCATCAGACCACAAGCGCACATTATTGAGCAAATACCTCACAACAACTGGATATACCATGGACTTGCTCTCCTCTTGCAATTCCTTCCAATGCTCAAAAATCGTCTCCAACGCATTCCAAAAAATCAAAAATTGCTGCTGCGAAATACTCAGTTCATCCTCCCCGATCTGCCAATGATCCAATTCCTTCACATTGCGTAAATCACGATATATCTGCCTCGCATCGGCCATTGAGTTGGAGATATCGATAAAATCGCTATGGATCTTTTGACCCCACTTCATAAAATTGGATAGAGCCCCCAACGAGGATGGCAACGCTCGTTGGTAAGCTTGTAACAAATACATCATTGATTGGCTCTGACTGCAGAGCTCTCGTTTCGCCATGTTCGAGGCCAACTCAGGCAAGGTGCACACAGTTGGCGCCCATGTCACTTGACCTGAAATTCCGCGCAATGCTTTTTGCAGGTAGAATCCCACCAATTTATTTGGCACCACAATCGTCATTTGGGACCAATCGGTCCTTTGACTCGACTCCAAAGTCGATACATATTCCTCGATAAAGGTTTTCATTGCTTATTTTTCCTCAGACAAAAGAAAGGTCATATTTGTCCTAAAATACATCATCTTCATAACTATTTTCGCTGCCTTATCTGTGCTCAATCCGATCCCTTTATGTTTCCACAATACCGCAGGCTATCCAATGGAAAAAGCTATTATGAAATCCTCTCAGAATCAGAAATGCGTGAGATTTCGCTATCAGGACGGAGGTGGACGGAATACACTGTGATTGCAAAGATTTTACCCGAACGGCTGCTGCTTAGTGACTTGTTGGAACAGCGATACGCCCACTACGAGCTCATCACGGAAAAAGAATTTTACGATTTTCTTGAACATTGCAAAACGAATCACTTTCAATTCTGATTTCGGTCCATCTTCGATAAACACGCCTTCGTGAGTAAGAATTAAGGCTCAAATTCCAAACTTCCAAATTCCAGCTCATATTGCATTATGCAGCTCTTATCCAATCAATCGCTCCGCGCATTCAACACTTTTGGTATTGACTGTGTTGCTCGCCATTTCGCAGAATTCAATACAGAAGAAGATTTGACCTCACTCCTAGATACTCCGGAAGTGAAAAAAAACAAACGTCTCATTCTAGGTGGGGGAAGCAATTTACTGTTCACTCAGCCATTTGATGGTGTTGTTCTAAAAAATAATTTACAAGGAATTGAACTGATAGAAGAAGATAACGATCACTATTATGTGCGCGCGCAAGCCGGCGAGAATTGGCATAGCTTCGTAATGCATTGCATTGACCGCAATTACGCTGGTGTCGAAAATCTATCTCTCATACCCGGTTGTGTTGGCGCTAGCCCCATGCAAAACATAGGCGCATATGGGGTGGAAATCAAAGACGTGTTCCATAGGCTTGAAGCCATTCACATCGAAGACAAACACAAACACACCTTCGAATTAGCCGAATGTTCATTCGGCTATAGAGAAAGCATATTCAAAAACAAGGAAAAAAACAATTGGGTCATTACCAATGTGACCTTCAAACTCGATAAGCGTGCTCGACTAAAAACAGGCTATGGAGCCATCGAAGAGGAATTGGATAAAATGCACTTGGATCAAATCACGATCAAGGATGTTTCTAAGGCCGTCATACAAATTCGTAGCTCCAAACTACCCGACCCAAAAATTTTAGGCAATGCTGGCAGTTTCTTTAAGAATCCCGTGGTGCCTATCGATGTCTATCAATCCATCCAAAAGGAATGGCCCACAGCACCTGCCTATCCAATATCCGAACACGAGGTAAAAGTGCCTGCTGGATGGCTCATTGAACAAGCTGGATGGAAAGGAAAAAAACGCATCACACATGGCGTGCACGACAAACAAGCACTGGTACTCGTCAATTTTGGTGATGCCAGAGGTCAAGAAATCTTGCAATTGAGCACGGACATCATCGCAGACATACAATCAAAGTTCAATATCACCCTCGAAAGAGAGGTGAATATCTACTAATAGGTTCTTGTTATTCTGATTCTTCTCAATTTAGAACTTCGCACAAGGCATGATGCGAATCTTTTTGGATCGAGTGTTTGACTTGCTCGCCCACTGATACACTAAGCTCAATTCATGTGAACCCGCCGAATTGCTAATTCCCAATTTCGACACCGTCACATCATAGCTATAACCCAATTTATATCGTGCTGCTTGAAATCCAAATAAGATAGCAACCGCGTCATGGTTTGCGACACCATATCCATTGCTCTTTAGTGGTAATCCTCTGTACCAAACTCCAAGGACAACAGGCGAAAGTTCATAATAGAATCCCAGATCCAATTGATCAAAATTATGCTGCGATTGAAAATTCGCTGCAATCACCACATAGTTGTCCAACTTCGCTAAGGAGTTTGATTTCACACGCAAGCGAATACCTCCATGTGCACCGTATTTGCGCATGACTGGCGCTTTGGTCTTGGGATACAAACTTTGATCGGGGTTGTTGTTGTGAAAAGCAGATACGCCAAACCAAAACTTTTGACTGTAAGTAAGGAGTCCCGTGCCAAAATCAAAATAGTTGGTTGGTCGAATGCTACCATATTCGATCGACTGGTCAGCGTTGTCGCGCACCATCTGATCATAAAAAGTCAATTTATCAAAATCGATCGATCGAGTAACATAACCAAATTGCAGGGCTGGTCTAAAAAACCAGTTTCGTTTGATCCTTGCCTCATATGCATATTGATAATGAACACCCGTGGTCTTCAATCCTCCACTGCCCGCTTTGTCATAATTAACAAAAAGTCCCATCCCACTATTGATATTGGGCAAGAACTGATCGTATGCTAGATTAAATGCACTGAAACCGCCCGGAATAGCCGACCATTGGTTGCGGTATTGAGCGCTTATTCTGCTTTGCACGCTGGCTCCAGCAAAAGCAGGATTGATATAACAAGGCACTGCATAGAACTGAGTGAATTGTTGGTCCTGCCCAAGCATGTCGCTGCCAACGGCCAGCAAAATGAGCAATATATATATCGTTTTCTTCATGTTCAAGTTAGGTATTTTCTATTTCACAATCAAGGTTACATCACCACTCCGTGAAGCGCTCTGGCCATCCACAAAGGTGGCATTCACTTTCCAGACATACACATCCTGCCTGCACAATTCGCCTCGGTAGTAGCCGTCCCAGCCCCGATTCACGTCTTTGCTCTCAAACAACAATTCACCCCATTTATTAAATATCATCAAATGATAATCCACAACCCCTGAATGCATGGGGAAGAAATAATCATTGTCCAAGGAATGAGGATCAAAGTAGCCGCCATTCGAACCATTCGTGGAAGGTGTAAATGCATTTGGAAAATCAATCATACCACCCACTCCAGCTGTTACCACATCTACCAACACCATTGTATCTGGACAGTTGAATGCATTGTTTGCTATCAATTGGATGCTATACAGGCCTTCTAATTGATACTCGTGTAGTGGATTCTCCTGTGTGCTGCCGGTGCCATCACCGAATTCCCATGCATAAGCATTTGCTCCTGATGATAAATTGAGGCAATAAATAGGCTCTCCCGGCACATTGACTTCCGTAGGAGTGACCGTAAATGCTGCTTGAGCTCTCGCATGAACAACAATGATCTGCTCTTGAACCATTTGGTCCATTTCACCTCCAGGTCCTGTCACAACAAGCGACACAGTATAGGTGCCAGGCTGATAAAAAGTATACAATGGATTCGTCGTATTGCTGCTTCCACCATCTCCAAACGCCCATGCGCTGTAAACAAAATTCTCAGATAAATTATCGAACTGCACAGTCAAAGGGACACAGCCAGAAGCTGGTCCTTCGAAATTTGCGATAGGTAATGGTGGCAAAATCTCGATACTCTGATAAGCCGTATCGGAGCAAGAGCCATTGCTTACGACCAATTGTATGGTGTAATCACCCCACGTAGTATAACTAAATTCACCCGGTTCATTCTCATATAAGATCTCCGTATTGCCCATCGACCATGTGCTATTCACATTGCCTGCGACAGTTGTGTTGTCAAGTGTAACAGTCGCATTGGGCCAAACCATTTGTGTTGGGCTAACAATGAAGCTTGCGACTGGAATTGGAAATACATTGACAGCAGTCGAAGCAGTATCTGCACAACCAAAATTATCAGAGACAATCAATTGCACATTGTAGGTAGTATCGGAAGATCCCCAGTTGAAAAAAGTATGATTGGGTTCATAGGCATTGCTGGTTTCACCATCACCAAATATCCATTGATAGCTATTACCGCCAATGGAAGTATTGTCTATAAAGGTGCTGAATGGCGAACAATCTTCCAGTGGCATCACAAATGAAGCAATCAATTGTGGTCCAATGGTCACTGATGTAGTCGTCACATCCTGACATCCCGCATCAGTGGTGGCCGTCAATTGAATGGGGTAGGTCAAAGGATTATTGGTATAGTTATAATACGGCACTGTATGAACATAGGCCGACGTATCGGAAGTAAATCCATTTCCATATGCCCACATAAACTGTGATGCTCCTATGCTTAAATTCATCAACGAAACCTGTGTCGGGAAACAACCCATAGTGGTGTCCACCAATGCGGCTGCCAATGGTGTATGCAAAACATGAATTGGCATTACAAATTCACTTTCACAGCCA
>JAIYCK010000320.1 GCA_027488055.1 Flavobacteriales bacterium
ATCTCGGTTGGATTAGGTGTTTCCACCTGCTGTGGACGCTCCACCAGAGCTACCTCTTCCCGTTGCACAGGCTGCTGTACGGTCCTTTTGACGCGCTGAACTGGCGCGCTCTGTTGTATATCCAGTGAGTCATTCACTGCTTCCTGATCCATCGCAAGTTCCTTATTCACCGCTGCGCCCGATTCATTTTCCTTTGGTTGATCTTGCGCCATCTGCGGTGCATTAGCCGGACCCATTTGTTCCCATGGTCTCCAAATACTGAGGCCCAGCACAAAAATGGCCGCAATCGCCACCGCTCTTTTGAACGTGGGGGTAAATAACAATACCGGAGTTTCACGGCGTTTGAGCTCGTTTTTTTCTTCGTAAATAAGGGTCGGCGCCATCAAACGCATGCGCTGTAAAACCTCCACCGCCTTTTTAAATTCAGGGGCATGGAAGGTAGAGCCTTTCATTTGTTGGATTTGTTCAGAGGTCAAATCTCCTTCAGCATACGCTGCTGCCAGCATATTTGGACTCGACAAGTCCGCGGTTTCTGAAAAATAAAGCTCCCCTTTATGCTCATACATATGAGCATCCGCCTTGAGTGAAGGCAAATTGTTTTGCCCGTCGAGTTCCAGTTCTTGGGCATCCGTCAAGTGATCAGGCATCCGCAACTCGTTTTTCGCATTGAATGCGATATTTGAAGAAGATAAAAAAGTCGCCTTTAGTTGTTCGAACTCTTTAGCGTTCAACGGCTCGTGCAGAGCAATATCCAGCAGTACGGCGTGCTCTGGCGATATGGTCCCATCCAATGCTTGGAGCATCCACAAGGTTAATTCTGGCCATTCGTCTTCTATTTTGAGCATGTGCTTGGCCTCGAAGTTTATGTCCTCGTGGGGTAAAATACAATTTGTGAGTTCGTGGATTTCTGCTTGAATGTCTGGATGCATCAATAAGAATTGCTCAACAGCACTGCGATCCTCGGCCGACATAGTGCCGTCGAGGTAGTCAATCAGATACGTTTCGTAATTATTTCTATTGATGTTCATTCGCTTTATTCACGCCCTTTAAACCACATATTCCATTTTAACCAAATATTCCTTGAGTGCCACACGCCCGCGGTAGATATACACCTTGACCTGCGATTCGTTGAGCCCTGTTATTTTTTCAATTTCTTCATAGCTGTATCCTTCATAGTCGCGCAGCATGATCACACTTTTTTGCACAGGTGGCAACCGATCCAGCGCCTCGTGCAAAATCTCATTGAGATCGCTGTATTGCTTCATGGTACTGCCTGTTCCTACATGCATTTCATGATGATTGTAATCTCTATGACGTTTTTCACGACGGATTTGATCGATCATGGTGTGATAACCCGCTGTAAAAATGTAGCTCTTCGCCTTCTCAAATGACACTTCTTCTACTTTCATCCAAAGCTTGGCGTAGGTGTCCTGCACCAAATCCTTTGCTTTGTCCCGATCATTGACGTTTTTCATCAAAAATCGATACAAACCATCGGAGTATAGGTCCACACACTGGTTGTACTCGGCAGTAGTCATTCAAAAAAACATTTGGGTTATCAAATCTAAGACGCCACAAGATCCCATAAGTTACAGGTTCCAAAAAAAATCGCTGCCTTCTTGCAAACTTCTTCGGCTATCTAGCTGATTCACAAGAGTTCACCTTTGCATGACTTCCTTTAAAAGCGGCGCCAATTCATTTTGATGATTGAGATCGGTGTACTGGCTCAATACGCATCCAATAAAGCGCTGCCTCACCTCCGCTGCGACATAATAGATGACCAATAAATTACTTCCTCCAGTAACTGCTGCTGGCAATTTCACTTTGTACAATACCCTCAGAACTTTGAGCGGTTGTCCTTCGAAGGTGACGTCTACGGAATCTGCACTCAGTACCTTTCCCAAGGTCCGTTCGGAGGTTACTTCATATTGGTTGCGCACCATTTCCAAGGCCCTTTCCTCGCTTCTAAATTCTGACCAATTCATTTGACCATAGTCGGCGCATTGCACATTGCGCGTGCTACGCCAATTACACATTCCTCCCAAGACCAATTGACGACCGGCAAAATTGAAACTATCAATTTGCATAGGAGTGTACACGGAAGAGGGAAACAATTGTTTAATCGTCATTCCAACGCACCAAATCTCATAGGATCGATCGCGTTGCAAGGTGGTCTGCATACCCACGACCCGCGTGGCATTGCCATCTGGGAAAAGATAGTATACACCTGTTTCAACCACATTTGTACTGCGCTTTCTAGTAGTAGAAAATACCCTGCAATGTGGTAAGGAGGGATCTGGTAATTCCTCTATGATTTCATCGAGCTTGTACTTCTTTTTGATTTTTCTGATGCCCTTCTCGTCGAACGGATCATGGTGTTGGACTAAAAATACAGTATAGCCCTCGGCATTGTAAAAAGTTCCCGACTCTTGCTGGATGCCCATAACCAAGTTGAGCATTTGAGTGGAATCAGCACCCGCGTATTGTGCAAAACCAAGATGGCACAGCAAGCATAAAACTGCCATACAATTCCATTGAATCCTCCCACTATAACGTTTGAATTTCATTGCTGCAAAGAACGCATTCATCAACCAAATTCAGAATGAGAAATTACATGAATCATCCTGGACTGTTAGCCCAACTCCGAGTATGCATGAACTCCATAAAAAAACCCGATCATCAGATCGGGTTTTACGTTCGTGCCTTTGATAAGGCAGTCGCTTCTTTTTTAATCATTTCATTGTCTTGCTTAGTGATTGTTGCTAATTTGAACCATTTGCAAACGCAAGTCGTTGAGGTCAATTAATTTTGCGAGGTATGAATTCACATTGCCGTGCTGCATGTTCTCAATGGCCTGTTGCTTCATTGCAAAATATTTGTTTTTTAATTCGTTCATGGCTTTGTTTTTTTATTGTTAAACCTGTTGTTGTTATAAGTACCAATGGCGGTACAAATACCCTCATTTCAACCTTCGTGCCAAAACGAATGATCGGATTTTCTGCCTTCTAAGACTTGATGGAAGTTAGGTACTCCGCCACATCTTTTCCCACTAAAAAGTCTACCGGTTTACCTTCGCTGAGCCGTTTGCGCACCTCAGTGCTACTGATCTCAACGCGCGGAGCATTGAACATCTGGTAGGGAATGGAGGGATCCACCAGTGTGAGATCTACACCAAGTCGCGGATATACGCATATCGCGAGATTTCGCTTCAAATACTCCACCTCTCGCCATTCATGAAAACGAGGTAGATTGTCCTCACCAATGATCAAATGCCAATCATTCTTGGGGTACTCCACTTGCAACTTCATCAAGGTCTGAAAAGTATAACTCGGCACTGGAAGTTCTAATTCCGTTGTTTCGACTTTGAAATGCGGATAATCGTGGAGGGCAAGCGCCGTCATATTCACGCGGTGCACTACATCCATCAGAACCGCTGGGTCTTTGTGAGGATTGTTGGGACTAACCACAAACCATACCTCATCCAAATTCAACAATTCCAAGGCGTACTGCGCCACTACCACATGACCGAGATGAGGCGGATTAAAGGATCCAAAATAAAGTCCAATTTTCATGGCTTGCTCAGAAACTCAGCCACTTTGAGTTCGGCTTGAATCATGGCGTCTTCTAATATATCATTCACGATGATGGTATCGAACTTGGGGGCATAAGCCATTTCGGCCTGTGCCTTAGCAATACGCATCGCAATCTTTTCTGGCGTCTCCGTACTGCGATTGCGCAGTCGAAAATGAAGGGCCTCCAGACTTGGAGGTTCCACAAAAACGGACAATGCCTTGTCCTCAAATATCTTTTTCAGATTGAGTCCGCCTATCACATCTACATCAAAAATGACGTGTTGTCCTTGCGACCAAATCCGCTCGATCTCCGACTTCAACGTGCCGTAGTATTGTTCTTCATAAACCTCTTCCCACTCCAAGAAGTCACCGTTTTTTGCTTTGGCCAAGAACTCCGATGGGCTTAAGAAATAATAATCTTGGCCCTCCACTTCACGCACTCTTTTGGCCCGGGTTGTGGCAGAAATCGAAAAGGCCAATTGAAGATTGGTGTTGTCCAACAAATGATGCACCAGCGTGGTCTTACCGGCACCGCTGGGGGCAGAAAATATGATGGCTTTTCCGTGTTGACTCATACGTACAAAAATACATTGCGGGAATTATAGAACATTGTTGATTTGTTCTTTGATTTTTTCCAATTCATCCTTCATTACAACTACCAACCTTTGCATTTCTGCATCATTTGCTTTGCTGCCGATGGTATTTATTTCACGTCCAATTTCCTGGGAAATGAAACCCAGTTTTTTGCCCGAAGCTTCGCCTTTCAATTCTTCTTCAAAATGCTGACAATTGGTCTCCAAACGTTGATTTTCCTCCGAAATATCCAAACGCTCCAAATAATAAATCAACTCCTGCTCAAATCGATTTTGATCCACTTTATCTGCAGGAATAAGTTCTTCCAAATTATTGCGCAATTTTTCGCGCACCTTTTCATTGCGGGCTTTAATGGGCTCTTGCAACGCCTCACGCGTTTTTCGAATCAGTTCCACACGCATATCAAAGTCTTTGGCCAACTTGTCGCCCTCTACAGAGCGATAACCATCAAATTTTTTATAGGCCTCTTCCACAATATTCATCAAACCCTTCCACTCGTGCTCTTCCAACTCGCTGTTCTCTTGTTTGAGCACATCAGGAATACGCATGATGGAATTGAGAAAATCAGAATCCGGCATACCTACACGATCCGACATCGCTTTTAAATCGGCATAGTAGGCTTCAATCAATGGGATATTCAGCGTCATGCGCTTTTCTACTTCCAAACTTTCATAATACACCAACAAATCTGCTTTTCCCCGCTGAATGCGATCACTGAGCCAAGTCCGTATGTCCAACTCTTTTTCGCGAAACATACTTGGAATGCGTAAATTCAAATCAAGTTGCTTGCTATTCAGCGAGCGCACCTCTACGGTGTACTTGCGTTTCCCTACGATTCCTTCGGCTTTCCCGAAACCGGTCATTGATCTCAACATAATATTGCTTATTAACCCGCCCTGTGGGTGGGGGCACGAAGATAATGTGGAGGGACAATAAAATCCTCACGTGTGTCGCTATATTTGAAGCACCTCAACAACACGCCCCTCATGAAATCCCTTCACACACTGGTTCGAGTATGCATGGTCTTCGGACTTTCACTCTTTGTGCTCACTTCTCAAACAGGTTGCAAGAAAAACTCACCCATTGGCTTCAATCCAGCCTTTGCCAAATACATTGCCGCCTATACCACTGGACAAGTGTCCATTGCTTCTTCTATTAAAATCCAACTGACTGACGCGCTTACTTCCCAGTTAAAATCGATGGAACTGCCATTGTATGAACTGCTCCAAACTGAACCAAAAATCAATGGCTCAGTGCATTGGATTGGAGGCAATACAATCGAGTTCAAGCCAAATCAGTGGATGGAGCCGAAACAAACCTATCAAGTGTCCCTGCAGCTTAATAAGCTCGCCCAGGTTGAGTCTGAGCTCGAAACCTTTGCCTTTGAGTTCAGCACAAAACAGCAGTTTGTGGACGTGCAAATCGATCAGATCAATCCTTATAACGCACACAAGCCAGAAATGCTGCGTCTTTCCGGCACCATGCATACCAGCGATGTATGCGCTTCCACTGCATTGCCTTCTGTGATAGAAATTGATTATAATGGTAAACAATTGCCCGTGCGTTGGGAAAACACCAATGAATCCACAGCTTTTCGATTTGTAGTGGACAGCATTCAGCGGAGCGAAGAAAGTGGTAATCTTGAGATCAATTGGAACGCACGACCATTGGGCGGTAAGGACGATGGAAAAATGCAACAGCGCATTCCTGGCAAAAATGAATTTTCAGTCTTCATGCATCAAGTCATGCAGATGCCTGACCAATATGTGCAGTTGTTGTTCTCTTCAGCTATCGAACCGGGTCAGGATCTGAACGGCCTGATCGACATCAGTGAATGCCAAAATGAAAAATTCATTATTGAAAACAACGAGATTCGCGTTTACCCCGGTGCGCCTCAAACAGGCACCAAAACCGTGTACGTGCACCCCGGCATCAAAGGACTAAATGGATTGGTATCCAAAGAAGAGCAGACCTTTACCATCATCTTCGAAGATCTAAAACCTAACGTAAAACTGCACGCACAAGACCGTGTCATCTTACCATCCACTGAGGGTTTGGTATTTCCATTCGATGCGGTGAATTTAAGTGCCGTTGAGGTTGTAGTGAGTAAAGTATACGAAAACAACATTCCACAGTTTTTGCAAGTCAATAGCCTCGATGGCAGCGACGAAATGTATCGTGTTTCGAAAGTGATCAAAAAAACAACATTGCAATTAAATGAAACTGGGGACAAAGATTTGTCCAAATGGAACACTTTTTACATCGATTTGAGCGCCATCATTCATGCCGAACCCGGAGCGATCTATA
>JAIYCK010000032.1 GCA_027488055.1 Flavobacteriales bacterium
AAGGAGAAAGCACCAACCTCATTGATCAAAGCTTGATCAATTATCCAGATCAATTGGACCAATGGGAATGGTATGTTGAAGATAGCCTAGTCAGCACGCAGCAATTTGCCACTGTGGTGTATCAGACACCTGGCAATTACGATGTGTCTTTGCAAATAACTTCCAATCATGGTTGCGCGCACACATTGACTCAGCAAAATTTCCTAACCGTTTATCCCAAGCCCAGTGCCAATTTTTCATGTGAAACTGAATTGTACATGTATGATCCTGTTGCACACATCAACGATCTCTCTTCGCAAGATGTATCACAATGGTACTATTACTTCGATGACGGCGGCCAAGCCAATACCGAAAATTGTGCACACGAATATTTAGAGGTCGGAACGTACAATATCGTACAATATGTAGAAAACACATGGGGTTGCAAAGACACTAGTTTCAACATAGTGACCATTCGCCCTGATATGATGATCTATATCCCCAATGCATTTACTCCAGATCAAAACGGCCACAACGAAGTATTTAAACCTGTGACATATGGTTTCGAAATTGTCGAATACCAATTCACGATTTTCAATCGATGGGGCGACGTCATGTTTACTACAACAGATCCCGAACAAGGCTGGGACGGCTGGTACGAAAACAAATTAGCGCAAGATGGATTGTACAATTGGCAGCTGGATATTCGAAATGAATACGACATCACCATTCATCGAAAAACAGGAAATGTTTTTCTAGTCCGTTAAATTTTCTTTGTAATTTAGAGCATGCGTTATGTGATCACAACCATGCTATTTCTGTGTGCAATTGGGAGCAATGCGCAAATGGGGGAGCAAAAAATCACGGGCTTGGTATTGGAAGAGGAAACTTCACAACCCATAGTGGGAGCCGTGATACAACTCTTCCAAGATACCATTTTGATTCAGCACACGGTCTCAGATTACAATGGTTCATTCTTACTCGCCAAAATTCCAGTTGGACGTTACTCATTGACTGTGACGATGATTGGCATGATGCCCTATAAAGCAAATCAACTGCAAGTGAGTTCCGGCAAATCAATTCATCTTACGGTGTCCATGAACGACGATCTCGTATTGACAAAAGAGGTGGTTGTGAAGGCTCAATCCCGCGAAAACTCACTAAATGAAATGGCTGGAATCAGTGCCAGACAATTCGACGTACAAGAAACGGATCGATATGCAGGAAGTCGAGGCGATCCAGCTCGTATGGCCAGCAATTTCGCAGGAGTAGTTGGTGCAGACGACTCCCGCAACGACATCGTGATTCGTGGCAACTCCCCCCAAAGTGTGTTATGGCGCTTGGAAGGCATCGATCTGCCAAATCCCAATCATTTCAATATACCGGGAACCGCGGGCGGACCTGTCAGTATCATAAACAATAAATACCTCGGAAACTCTGATTTCTACACCGGGGCATTCCCAGCAGAATTCGGAAACAGCACAGCTGGAGCATTTGATTTGCGTATGCGCAATGGACAGTACGATCACCACGAATTCAGCGCTCAACTGGGCTTTCTAGGCACAGAATTGTTTGCTGAAGGTCCCCTTCCCACAAGGAGTGCACGAGACACCTCACTTCGCAAGCCTTCTTATCTTTTGAGTTACCGATACAGCACTGTCCAACTCTTTTCATTGGCTCACATCGACATTGGAACGGACGCTGTACCCAAATACCAAGATGGTGCATTCAGATTGAACTGGCCCCTTGCACGCAACAACAACTTGGCACTTTGGGGGGTATTGGGAAACAGCAGTATTGACATACTCATTAGCGATCAAACGTCGCCCGATCAGCGCAATATTTATGGACAAAACGACCGAGATCAATACTTCGACTCAGACATGGCGGTCATTGGATTGTCTTGGAACAAGGGCGTAAACAATACATCACTGATCAAATCCAACACTGCATTTACACAAGATGGCGTCACATCCAAACACAATTTGGTGTATCGCCATTTGGAAAACGGCTTATATCAAGTCGATTCACTTCAGCAGGTACTTGGCTATCAATTCCGCCAAAATAAATGGACCAACCATACCAGTATTCAAACTAAATTCTCCAGTCACTGGTTTTGGAGAAGCGGTGTTACCACGCATTGGCATCATTGGAAACATGCCGATAGCTTGTATTCATTGACCTCCTCTACCTGGAATAGGCGCTGGAATAGCTCTTCAAACGCACTTCAACTGCAGCCATATACACAAGTCAAATGGAAGCCCAATGCGAAATGGTCCATTGTTGCCGGTGTGCATTCGAATATGATGGCATTGTATGCTGAAAATCCCATCGTGACAGACTCAAAAAAATACAGCCAAAAAACAGCAAACTCGGCATCGTGGTTCGAACCTCGCGTAAGTGTGCGCTATGAATACTCCAGCCGAGCCTCCTGCTCAATTGGACTTGGCAGACATAGCCAAATGCAAGCTCCCTACATATATACATATCTGTTCAAGAATGCCACCGATCAAGAAGCTTCATGGAACCGCGATCTCAAGCCCAGTCTGTCTGACCAAATCTTAGTGGGTTGGCAATTCATGCCGTCACCACATGTCCGATTTTTGATGGAGTGCTATTATCAAAAACTTCGAAACATTCCAATCGATATTCAAAGTAGTTCATTTAGTTTAGTCAACTCAGGGGCTGGATTCTCACGCATATTTCCTACCGAACTCGTCAATGACGGTGAAGGATCCAACATGGGAATTGAATGTACGATCGAGCATTTTTTTCACAAAGGATGGCTTTGGCTGATCACAGCCTCTTTGTTTGATGCCAAGTATATCGGAAGTGACGGAGTAGTGCGAAATACCGATTTCAATAATCAATTTGCGATCAATGCTTTGGTAAGCAAAGAATGGTTAGTTGCCAAAAGAACCTTTGTGGTATTGGGCTCCAAAGTAACCTCCACAGGAGGAAGATGGTACGGACCAGCGGATGTGGATGCCAGCAATGAAGCAAAAGAATTGATTTATGTGGACTCATTGAGAAACAGTCTTCAGTTTCGGAATTACTTCCGATGGGATGTCAAAATCAATTTGAAAATAAACAGAACCAAAATCACCCACGAAATAGGTGTGGATCTAGTGAACATCCTCAACACTAAAAATATTCTTTCACTTACCTATGCCCCAGATGAATCGGAAGATGCTCAAAAAGCAGTTCGTGAGGAATATCAACTCGGTTTTTTGCCCCTTTTCTATTATAAAATAGATTTTTGATGAATCAATGGCGCGTAAACGAAAGAGTGAAACAAGTGCCTTTATTTTTCTCAGACTTTACATCTAGGCTACCATCCAATTGCTCTACCAAAGAATACACCAATTGAATGCCCAATGAATCCTGCTTATCAAATTTAAAGTCATCTCCTAATCCAACTCCATCGTCGCTCACTTCCAGTATGATGAGATGGTCGTTTTGCTTCAAGCACAACCGCAACAAGCCTTCCGCTTTATCCTTGTATGCATATTTAAGCGCATTGCTGATCAGCTCATTCACGATAAGTCCGCAAGGTATGCTTTGATCAAGATTGAGATAAACATTGTCTAGATCAGCCTCAAAATGAATGTGGGTTTCACTGATTCGATAGCTTTGAACCAAATTACCAGCAATGGTCCTGATATAATCGGTAAATTCCAACTTACTGAAATCGGCTGTGCGATAAAGCGTTTCATGTATGAAGGACATCGCCTTGATACGTTCTTGACTTTCCTGTAAAATGCGCAATGTGGATTCATCTGACACATAACTGCTTTGCAAACTCAGAATGCTCGAAATCACTTGCAGATTGTTCTTCACTCGATGGTGTACCTCTTGCAGCAGCACTTCCTTTTCCTTCAATGAATCCCGCACTCTGCGGTCCACGGCGCGCCTCTCGCTATTATCAAACATGACGCAACTTATCCCCGTCAATTCATCCTCCTGATAAACAGGATTGAGAAACGCCTGCATCCAAATCGTTTCTTTATTGGTATTCAACAGTGCAAACTCAAACTGCTGGGGACGCCCCTTGATCGCATAGTCTAAGGCGCTCAATTGTCCTTGATAATAATCCATATCAAGATACTTGATCAACGCCTCTCTAGCATCATCTCCCAAGTGCAATTCTGCCTCAAACTGAGTTTGCATCCACGTCGAAAAATTACGATTCAATGTGGTGAGTCGCAAATCCAAGTCGCTCGTCCACATCAACAAATTCTCCGTACTGTTAAGTATCGACTCCAACTTTGCCTTCTGCTCTGCAGTCGCTCGTTGTTGGTCGTTTAGTTTCGCTTGGGTGCGCTTATGCTCTTCAATTTCTTGTTTCAATACGTTATTGATCTCTTGGATCAAGCGCACGCGCATTTGCTCTTGTACGAGCTGATTGCGAATGCTTACACTATTGAGTGTGATCTGAATACTCGGCTTACTTTCGTATATGGTAAGTATACATTTGATACCTACCTCCTCATGCGTCTTGTTAGACCTTACAAGGGTAATCTCCTTGTAGTCGATGGCACTGCCATTGCGTATCAACTCCAAGTCTTTTTCAATTTCAGCGCGGAATTTCACATCTATGAAAGTGGTGAAACTCTCATCATACAAATCATCTTCGTCCTCAACTCCAAGCAATTCGCACGCCGCATGGTTGCCATACTTCATTACACCATCGGTCAGAATGATGACTCCATTCGGCGAGTTTTCCAATAAATTACGGAAGCGCACCACACTTTGCTCCAAAGCAAACTCCGCTCTTTTTCTTGCGCTGATATCATTCATCGTCAACACCAGGCATGGCCTACCGCCGTGCATGATGTTACTACCTGTCACCTCCAATACGATCAAACGACTATTCAAATCATTGATGCGCACCTCACTTTGATTGTTGTTAGATATGCCGATGCTCGTTTTAATTCGAAGGAAATCAGAGCGTGAAATAAAATCCAGAATCGACTTGCTCACAATATCTGTTCGATCATAATAGCCGAGTAATTGCGCAAACTGATCATTGCAATCAATGATGTGCTCTTCATCACAAAAAACAACACATTCATGCGTGACATGCGCCAACGCCTTAAAGCGTTGTTCACTCTCCAATAGCGCTTGTTCTACCTTTTTTCGATCTGTGATGTCCATCAGAGTGCCACAGATTTGCTGCAATCCATTGGGCAAAATCTCCAAATAACTATTTTCTAAACATTCAACTACCTCGCCGTCGGCGCGCAATATTTTGATTTCAAAATTGCGCAATGACGGATTTTGCTGAAGTTGATCCAGGTAATCGGTCCTTCGTTGCGGAACGTAATAATGCCCAATAGTGTTTAATCCTACCAAATCCATTGGGGATTCATAGCCCAATATATGCGCAAACGCCAGGTTGCAATTCAACAAGGTACCATCAATTGAAGATTGGTAGACACCCACTTGATTGCGCTCGAACAAATTCGTATATGCCAATACATCATGTTCAGCCTTGCGATTGATAAGTCGCACCAAACTGATATCGCCTTCAGGATCTAAAAGCTTGGAAAAAATAAATTCTGATCCCCCTGATACCGGGCAATATTCTGCATACCCAGTGCGGTGAATTGCCTCCAAAATAGAAGTGTAATTTTCACGAGGAACATCTATCCCAACCAGTTCGAATAAACATTTTCCTTCCGACAGTTCTGCCACTAATTGCAGGTCCGAACAAAAATGTGTATTCATGCAGAGCACCGGAAAACCTGGACCATTCTCAATAATGGCTAAGGCATCCCTCGAATTCTCTATGATTTGGTGTCTGACTTTGGGCATCTTTTATTCTTGCACTTGCGGTAACTTTATTTTAGAACCATTGATCTTTATAACTTGTCCTGCTTCATACTCCAATTGTAAAATCAAGGTACCATCTTCTTGGTAATAATCCCATTGTCCTGAAAGCTCACCTCCTTCATATTCCCCTTTCATTTTCGTTTGACCATTCGGATACCAGTACTTATGTCGTCCGGTTGGAACTCCAACGGAATACTCCCCTTCAAAGGCTTTGCTACCGTCCCCATAGCGCCAAATCCACATACCATTCAATTCTCCATCCTCGTATGCACCTTCTTCGCTATGATCATTCACTTGTAAGAGCCATGGACCATTTTTACGACCATTGATATAATCCCCTTCAGTCAACACCTTGCCAAGCGAATCATACTCCACACAATGGCCATCTTCTTTTCCTCGAAGATAATACTCATCTCTGTGCAAGGCTTTGTTGGTATAATACCATTTCCAGTTGCCAATAGGTTCGTCGTTTTGATATGAACCCGTCTGAACTACATCGCCATCGGTATCATAATACTTCCACAAACCGTCTTTTTTTCCAAGTTGATAGCTTCCTTCCGCTTTCATACTGCCATCTGGATACATCAGCTTCCATGGACCAATACGCCTTCCTAAACTATCCACATTTCCTTCAGCCACTTTTACATCTTGCTCATATAGATATGAAAGTCCCTCTTTTCCACGTGGATCATATGTGCGAAATGTGCCTTGTTTCTTACCATTTCGGTAGCTCCCACTCATTTTCAACTGTCCATCCGAATAGTATTCCTGTCGAATATCTGGCAATGCAGTTGCGCCTTCGCCTTCCACCAATATATCATCTATAAATTGTTGAATCAAAGTCAGTTTACCCTTGCGATCGAAATACTTAAAAACCCCGTTTTTTAAGCCATTGGTATAATTACCTTCTTCTTTCAGTGAACCATCT
>JAIYCK010000395.1 GCA_027488055.1 Flavobacteriales bacterium
CAAAGGATCCAGAGGTTCGCTGAATGTGACTTGCACGGTAGTGGCGTCTGTGGCAATGGCCTGCAAAATGGATGGTGGGGTTGTATCAACGATCACATTTCCAACATAGATATCATCAAAGGTGAAGCCATCAGCATTGGATGAAGTA
This sequence comes from Flavobacteriales bacterium, assembly GCA_027488055.1. Lineage (GTDB taxonomy): Bacteria > Bacteroidota > Bacteroidia > Flavobacteriales_D > Sanyastnellaceae > CANHSF01. The sequence goes on from JAIYCK010000395.1 coordinate 149, forward strand.
TATGTGCAAATCAGTCCAAAAAAGTTGGCGGTCGTGTAGGTGTTATCGGTGGCAGTGCATTCGAGCGCATAGTTGGCTCCCCCTGATGGATCAGCGTACACATTCCATTCACCATTGGCAGCGCGAGTGACTTTGATGCTTAGATCAAATGCAGATGCGATGAGGCTTGTGCCGGATGCGAGCAAGGAAGTCGTACTTCCATTGTCGAGGTACAATTTGATTACATCTGCTGAACCAGCTTCTCCAAGTTTCAGATAATAACCTTGTGTGTTGGCTGTGTTATTGACTGAATAATTCAATGCATTGCTGCTCGATGCAAGGTAAATGCGGCTGTGGTTGTTGTCGCTACCCGCAAAATTTTGCGCAACCTTGAAGCGCCATTCAACTTCATCCAGCGTAGTCAAATTCAAGGGAGTAGTCAAGGTACTTTGCGTGAGGACAGGGGCCAGATCATTCAGCTGCAGGTTTCCGCTCGTGCTGACAATGAAGTTTTCCGCTGCTCCACTCCAAACTGGATTCGAGGTAAAGTCGCCATCGTCAAAGGAGTCGATCAATTGGGCGCACAATGTTGAAGGTGCTAGCAGGGAGTAGCACGCGAATAAAATGGAGGCAACGGTATGCATCAAGGGTGGGGTCCGCATCATGCATCAAACATACAACACGGAATCTTTGGTTGGTTTCGCGAACCTTTTTTTTGTCAATCTTCATTCCTTTGGCTATTTCAATGTTAATTTCGTGCTCCATTTTACTCTATTATGAAAGTTGCTGTTGTAGGCGCCACTGGTTTGGTGGGGTCCAAAATTTTGGAAGTATTAGCCGAACGGCAATTCCCTATTTCTACACTTATACCTGTAGCTTCTGAGCGAAGTGTGGGTAAGTCGATCGAATGGCAGTCGAATCAATATTCCGTGGTGGGCATGGAGGAAGCTGTAGCCATGCGGCCTGATATCGCCTTGTTCAGTGCGGGCGGTGCTACCAGTCTGGATTGGGCGCCACGATTTGCAGAAGTCGGAACCGTTGTGATTGATAATTCGAGTGCTTGGCGAATGGATCCAACCAAAAAATTGGTGGTTCCTGAAGTCAATGGCCATGTACTTTCCAAGGCGGATAAAATCATAGCCAATCCCAATTGTTCGACCATCCAAATGGTCATGGCGCTGAAGCCACTGCATGATTTGTACACCGTAAAAAGGGTGGTGGTAAGCACCTACCAAAGTGTCACGGGCACCGGAAAAGCAGCGGTGGATCAACTCATGAATGAGCGCGCAGGAGTCGATGGTCCAATGGCCTATCGTTATGCCATTGATCTGAATTTAATTCCTCAAATCGATGTGTTCATGGACAATGGATACACCAAGGAAGAAATGAAGATGGTGATGGAAACGTGCAAAATTTTGGAAGACAATTCCATTGCTGTTTCACCCACGTGCGTAAGGGTACCCGTAATGGGCGGACATTCCGAATCATGCAATATCGAATTTGAACGTCTTCCAAATCTAGAAGCGATAAGGAAGGCTTGGTCGGAGTTTCCGGGGGTCACGGTAATCGATAATCCTTCGGCATTTGAATATCCGATGCCGCTGTTACACGCGCACAACAGTGATCAAGTATTTGTGGGCCGCTTGCGCGTGGATGAAACCAATGCACATGCGATCAATTGTTGGATCGTGAGTGATAACTTGCGCAAAGGTGCGGCTACCAATGCTGTGCAAATAGCGGAACGTGTCATTCAATTGGGGTAAACAATCACCCTCAGTGTCCGTTGAATGTGCTCGAAAAAGGTCAATTATTTGACATTGTCACCAGCTTCCATCTCCTTAACGGCTGAGATCAAAGACAAGCCCTGAACGGCATTTTCAGCCATCAAGATCATGCCTTCGCTTTTGATGCCCTTGATTTCGCGTGGTGCCAAATTGGCCAAGAACAACACGGTTTTGCCAATCACATCCGCGGGTGCATAATGCTCAGCGATACCCGATACTACGGTGCGTTGATCTACACCGGTATCTACTTTCAACTTCAATAATTTTTTGGTTTTGGGCACAGCCTCGGCTTCCAAAATTTTCACCAAGCGGATATCCATTTTTTGAAAGGTATCGAAATCAATTGGATCTTTGATCTCGGGTTTGTTTTGAGCAATGGATGCCAACTTGGATTGCTCCAATTTCTGCACTTGAGCAGCAACTTCTTCATCAGTGATTTTGGCAAAGAGGATGGGCAAGTCGCCAATGATGTGGCCTGATCCAACTAAACTTGCTTGACCCAAATGATCCCAACTCGGCCACTCAATGTGCAGGGCTTTGCGGATTTTTTCGGCGGTAAATGGCAAAAACGGATGCAAACAAAAGGCTGCATCAGCAACGAAATTTACGCAGGCATGCAGAATGCGAGCTGCTGCCTCTGGATCTGTTTTAATGAGTTTCCAAGGCTCTGTTTCGGTGAGCAGCTTGTTGCCGACGCGCGCAATATTCATTGCCTCGGCCAACGCTTCGCGGAAACGATAATCTTCTATTTTTTGACCAACGGCTTGATAAGCTGTGAATGCATCGCGGCCTGCATTTTTCTCTGCGTCGCTTGCTTCGCCGTTGAGCTCGGGCAATACACCATTGTAATATTTATGGATCAATACAAATACGCGGTTGACGAAATTACCCAAAATGTCGGCCAACTCATTGTTCACTCTATCCTTGAAGTCATTCCAAGTAAATTCACTGTCCTTCTGTTCAGGCATGATACTGCACAATACATAGCGCAACTCATCTTGGCGTTCGGGGAAATCGAGCAAATACTCGTGCAACCAAACGGCCCAATTGCGTGAAGTGGAGATTTTGTCTCCCTCCAAATTCATGAATTCATTGGCTGGCACATTGTGTGGCAGGATAAACGAACCATGGGCTTTGAGTATAATTGGGAAGATGATGCAATGAAATACAATATTGTCTTTGCCAATGAAATGGATCAAGCGTGTGTCATCACTTTTCCAATAGTCTTCCCAGTTTTTGCCGTGCTTGTCGGCCCACACTTTGGTATTGGTAATGTAGCCGATGGGCGCATCGAGCCATACATACAAGACTTTACCATCCGCACCAGCCAAAGGCACAGGAACACCCCAATCCAAATCCCTCGTCATTGCCCGGCTTTGCAGGCCACCATCGATCCAACTCATGCATTGACCCACCACATGCGACTTCCATTCTTTGCTATCGTGATGCTGCAATCCGTCTAATTTTCCTTCTTGGATGTATTCACGGATCCAAGATTCGTGATGTGCCATTGGCAAAAACCAATGCGAAGTTTCTTTTAGAACAGGTTTACTGCCGCTCAGAGTGGAATGTGGATTGATCAATTCCATCGGTGAAAGGCTGCTGCCACATTTTTCACATTGATCACCATACGCCTTGTCGTTGGCGCATTTGGGACAAGTACCAACGATGTATCGATCGGCCAAAAATTGGTTGGCTTCCTCGTCAAAATATTGCTGTGAAGTCTCTACCTCAAATTGGCCATTTTTCTCCAATTCAAGAAAAATGGACTGTGACATGGCTTTGTGCTCCTCCGATGAGGTACGATGGTATTCGTCAAAACTGATTCCCAAATCCACAAAGGACTGATGCATCAATTGATGATAGAAGTCTACTATTTCGCGGGGTGATTTTTGTTCTTTCTTGGCACGCAACGTAATGGCTGCGCCATGCTCGTCACTGCCACAAATGAAAACCACCTCTTTTCCTTTGCTGCGCAAATAGCGGGTATATATATCTGCATTGAGATAAGCACCGCCGATGTGCCCAATGTGCAAAGGACCATTGGCATATGGTAGTGCGGAAGTGATGAGGTATCTTTTTGGTTCTGTACTCATAGGTTGTCTGGTCGCCTGTCAATGTTCAAAGGCTCGTTGATTACTTCTTGAAGGATCAAGGGCAATTTACGGACTTGACATGGAGATTTGTCGCAAAGATAGATTTATGCGCCCTGCTTTCGTTCAATCTGGTGACACAATCGCATTGATTTGCACAGCCCGGTGGTTGACCAATGACCAATGTGCCGAGTCTGTGCGGCTTTTTGCAGAGCATGGGCTGGTGCTTTTGCCTGCGCCACATGTCACCACACAGCATTACCAATTGGCGGGCACAGCAGAGCAACGTGCACAGGATCTGCAATGGGCGTTGGATCACCCTGAGATCAAAGGCATTGTAATCGGGCGTGGTGGTTATGGAACTGTCCAACTGCTCGATATGCTGGATTTAAGTGGAATCAAAAAGTACCCAAAGTGGGTAGTGGGATTCAGCGATGTGACGGCCTTGTTGGCCCATCTCAATGCCCACGGTATCAGCGCCATGCATGCACCCATGCCAGTACAAATACCTACCATAACCGAAGGAAGTAAATCTGCTCTATTTCAAGCCCTCAAAGGAATGTATCGCGGCATACAGTGGAAAGGAACGTCAAAAGGGGATTGGCGATGGAATGAAGCCTGTTACCTATATGGGGGCAACTTATCCGTCATTTGCAGTTTGTTGGATAGTCCTTCATGGCAGCCGAACGAGCCCTATTTTCTGGTAATCGAGGATTTGGACGAGATGCTCTACCATTTGGATCGCATGCTATACGCTTTTGCGCGGTCGAAGTCTGCAAAAGGATTAAGGGGCGTATTGGTCGGTGGGATGTCTGACTTCAAGGACAATACCACCGCTTTTGGATTTGCCACTGACAATCCATGGGGCTTCTCAGCCATGGAAATCATTTCGAATTGGGCCTTGCGTTTCGGAATTCCGCTGATCACGCAGTTGCCAGTAGGTCACCAAGCTGAGAATTATCCACTGTATTTCGGCGAAAAGGCAGCGATCCAGCGTTTGGATGAGACCACCTTTGACTTAACGTGGCCAGAACATTCGGTGAGCTGACGCTAAAATGACAAGCATAGGTTCATAAGTTTACAAAGCCTTAAAGTCCATATTCTTAATAACAATGAACTTTGTATTGGCACTTTCGGAATATATTTGTCGAAAGTGTATAAAATACACTTAGTTGGCATACTTTTACTTAGATACAGTCATTGCAGAGGAATTTGACGTGGTGGGCGTGAGCTCATCGGAACAAACCTATCGCTTGGCGTGGATGCTGAATCTTGCCTTTCAATGGAAATTGCGCAAGGTGGCAGATATCGAATGTCCGCAGCGATATGGTGTCTCTTTCCACGATTGTTATCTTTATCAAAGTGAAAACAAAATGTTCAGTATTCATTTGATCGACAACAAAACGCCGGATGGAGTTTTGATTCAGGG
>JAIYCK010000101.1 GCA_027488055.1 Flavobacteriales bacterium
GTGCGTGTATGTCCCAATGGCTTCGATGCCGGTGTGGAGGTGCGCAGTGCGGATGGCAACACGTTGATTACCGCATTCAACAATTCGGCCTCGGGCGTGAAAGAAGTGAGTTGTGTGACAGGACTAACTTATGGCGCTGTCTACACAGTCCGTGTGGGGCGTGTGAGCGGCACTGGAGCAGCAACTTTTCAAATGAATATTGAGCATCATGCTGTTTCGGTTGCGAACAATTTTTATCCCGGTCCGGCAGCGGGCTTTGACTGTTATTTATCAGGGAATTCAATTCAAAGGAACTTACCGTGTGTTGGAATGACATATGCTCAAACACGTTTCTTTTTTGATGGTATTGGCGTACCCGATATAGGACCTTACACTACAGGGGGCGGTCAAGCTGCTTTGGGATTTGTGTCTTCTGCTTGGGTAAGTGGAGGTAGTTACGATGTATACATACAAGTTCAGGTCAATGATGCAGAGTGTGGTTTGATTTGGTTTGGTTACTCCATACCGCGAACTATAAATTTTTGCAGTGTTTGCGATTTGCCTTGGACTGGTGCTAGTATCAACCCCAATAATCAGACTTTAAGCAGTATCTGCACGAATTTTAGTATAGCTCCTTTTTATGGCAACTATCAATATAGATATCGTTTTCAAACCAACAATGGTGCTACTGAATTTTGTTCGAATTGGGCTACCGGCGATTTGGTGACTTGTAATTCTGCAATTTTCGATTGTCTTCGTTACAACAGAACCTACGCGGTAAGTTTTGGTGCGCGATTGGTGGCAACAGATCCAATATGTTGGTATGGACCAACTAACATAATAACCCCACCAATGCCCTATGCCAATGTGAATTCTGCTGAGTGCTGTAAATGGCGAAATGGGAATGGAGGATTCATTCAGGGAACGATTATTCCTGGGTATGATCAGTATAGGTTTAGGTTAACTCCAATAGATCCTTGCAATCCGAATAATCCATTGGCCCCTATTGGTCCTTCAATTACAACAGGATGGGGCTCCGGATCTTTGCTGAACCCTAATGGAATTACCATCCCTGGTACCGTTTATTTGGTGCAAGAACAAGGTAGAATTTTGAGTAATAACTGTCCTAGCTGTTCAGGCGTGAGTTTAACGATTCCCGCACAACAAACGGACTGGGGATCGATCTGCATAATTGGGATTCGGAGTAGTGCTAGTCCAGCGGTTGGCACACCAATTGGTTGTTACTGCTCCCCAGGTATGAACCTGCCATTTGAAGAGTTGGATCTGACCTATGATCAAGATTATGCAACGGCCAATAAAACAGCAATTGCAACCATTCAAAAAACAGGTCATAAGATTGTCACTATTGATTTAAGTGCTTCGGAAACAATGGGTATAGGAGTGATCGAAATGCGGAACTTGGCAGGTCAACTAGTCTTATCAAAAGCAGTTAGAGCAGGAGAAGAACAGGTTGAAATTCAGCTGAACGAATTACCAAATATGTCCACAGGGATTTATGTTCTGACTGTAAAAACCGAAGTAGGTTTATTTACTGAGAAGTTGTTCATTCAATTCTAATTTGAGTTTCAGATCGTTCGCACGAACCATATTTCCATCTTATGCTTTTTAACTCGTTTGAGTTCCTGGTATTTTTTCCGATCGTAACGATCCTTTATTTTGTTCTACCGCACAAGTTTCGTTGGTTGCTCCTGTTGGCGGCTTCTTGCGTGTTTTACATGTTCTTTATTCCGTATTATATTGTGATATTGTTCGTCACGATTGTGATTGACTATTTAGCCGGTATTTGGATCGAAGACAGCCAAGGGAAAAGGAGAAAGTACTATTTGTGGGGATCAATTGTTTCTACTTGTCTTGTCTTGTTCATTTTTAAGTACTACAATTTTTTTATCGGAAACTTCAACGAATTAGCGAAGCTAATCGGTTGGAACTATTCTTTGGATTTATTGGGTATAATACTGCCCATTGGATTGTCTTTTCATACATTCCAAAGTTTAAGTTATGTCGTTGAGGTTTATCGGGGCCATCAAAAAGCTGAGCGGCATTTCGGAATCTATTCGCTATACGTCATGTTTTATCCCCAATTGGTGGCAGGCCCAATTGAACGACCTCAAAATATACTGCACCAGTTTTACGAAAAGCATAATTTAAACTATGCAGATGTATCTGCCGGCATCAAATTGATGATTTGGGGCCTATTTAAGAAAGTAGTCATCGCAGACAATATTGCGGAAATGGTGGACATCGTGTTTGCTCACCCCGATCAAATGAGTTGGCAATGGCTTTTGTTGGGATCTTATCTGTTTGCTATTCAAATTTATTGCGACTTCAGTGGATACAGCGATATGGCTATAGGTGCAGCACGTGTCATGGGCTATCGCTTGATGGAAAACTTCAATACACCTTACATCAGCAATAGCATAAAGGAATTTTGGAGCCGCTGGCATATCTCTCTCAGCACGTGGTTTAGAGATTATGTATATATTCCGTTGGGAGGAAATAGAGTTCCTGGCGCACGGAAAGAACTTAATCTTCTCGCGGTATTTGCGGTCAGTGGCTTTTGGCACGGGGCTAACTGGACATTTGTTGTTTGGGGTTTGCTCCATGGTTTTTATAATGTGCTAGAGAATATGATGAAGAAATATAACTGGTTTAGATCTTGGATTGAAACAAAGGTTTCTTGGAAACGAACCATTGGTGCGATAATCGTTTTTCAATTCGTTGTTTTGGGTTGGATTTTTTTTCGAGCCACGAGTATTCATGACGCTTGGCTTGTGATCAAGGGGATATTGACAGGACAACACTCTTCATGGGCACCACCTGAGGAGATAATGATATTTGGGTATCTTTCTCTCGCATATAAGTTGTTATTGGTTACGCTCTTTATGCTCATGGATTTGACGATTCATAGATTTACTCGAGGCTACTACGACCACCGAACGAAACACTGGTTTCGACTTAGTTTTTATGCTTACTTGGCAGCTCTCATAGTGCTCATTGGCTATTGGGGAGATGTCGAATTTATTTATTTCCAATTTTGAGAAACATGAAACAGGTTGTTCGTGTTACAATATTGTTTGTGCTGTTGACGGCATTTTTTTATTTGATTAATCAAGCGGTCATCAATAAAGTATATTGGTCTGGTAAGCGACTGGCATGCACTCTCAATCCGCAGTTTGCTTCGGTAGGCGGGCAAGACCGTCAAGTTATTGTAGATTGGAAGAATGATGCGATGTATGATGTGGTCATAGCAGGGTCATCCCATGCCTATAGGGGGTATGATCCTCGAATATTCAGGAGCTATGGTTACAATATGTACACCATAGGTACGGGTTATCAGAACACATTGGCTAGCTTTCTTTTGCTCAAAAACGACTGTCGACCCATCAAGAATAGCCTTGTTGTTTTGGATGTCTATGACAATACATTTTCAAGCGATGGCATGGGCTGTTTTAGTCGACTTATTGCCAATGCCAGATGTGAGGCATCTGCTAGAGATTTCTTGATGCATAAATTTGATTTGCGTTTGCTCAATTCTTATTTCTGTTATGTTTTTACGGATCTAGAAAGAGAGGAATCACCACTCAAAGATGGATATATTTCCAATGGGTATTCGGAAAACCAAGACACGACTAAAATGGCCTTGGATAGTGCTTCAGCAGGTGTGATGGAACATGAATTTAATCCTACTTATATAACCTATATTGAAAGAATTCATAAGCTATTGAACGAACTGGATTGCCAGTTGGTATTAGCCTCACACCCCATGATGTTGACCCCACGGAATCGCGCCTTTCATGAAGCTTTTAGGTCGTATATCGATCCGGTTATTCAATCTGAGAAGTTGATATACATCGATTTGTCGGAACGAGTGGATTTTAATCCGAACCGTGATTTTATGGATAGCAATCACCTCAATCAACATGGTGTAGAGAAGTATAACAAGATCCTCATCGATACTTTGCATAAGCTACAATTTTTACCAGTACGTTCTAAGTCTTTTATGTAGTCATGACAGCTGGGTCACGAAATATTGTAAGTCATATTGTTGTTTTCTCTTTGCTGACGCTCTTCTTTTATTTGATCTTGGCATTTGGGTTGAACCGATTGGCTTGCAGCGGCCGAAGACTAATGCTATATGTCCATCCAATGACTCCTCGGGTTGGCGGACAAGAGTTCCTTTTTACACGAGATTTTGATCCTGATGAGCAATATGACATTTTTGTTGTTGGCTCATCACACGCCTATCGTGGCTATGATCCGAGAGTATTTCAAAAGCACCACTTTCGTCTTTTTAATGCGGGCTCGTCTGCTCAACATCCGGTTGTGACCGGCTTAGTATTGAAGAACATGCTGCCTCAAATTAAAAAAAAACCATTTGTGATTATCGATGTCTATGATCGGATTTTGGAATTGGACTTTCAAGAAAGTTCAGGCAGAATGATGATGAATTGTTCAGATCCGAATCTCGCGAAGCAAATTTTGTTTTATCGGCTTGATGTGGTTACGATTAATAATTTCATCTCACGGATCTTGAAGTCACCGGATTTGAAGGAGGTAGAAATCAAAGATTATGTTCAGGATGGTTATTGTATGCGCCGCGATACATTGGATGTGGAGTTGGATCCTTTCACGCAAGAGTTTGTGCTTAATTTAGATGCGGTAAATGGTTTGGAGACCTGCCTGAACTGGCTGAATATGCAGGGTTATTCTTTTGTTTTGGTAAGTCATCCCATGCCTAAGCAAAGCGGTTTTGAGGCTTATCATACGCCCGCGGCCAAGGTGATTGAATCCATGGCAACTAGGCAAGGAGCCTACTTTTTGGACTTCACGGAGCTCAGCGATTTTTCTGAGCATCGGTACTATTTTTCAGATGAAACACACCTCAACCAACAGGGGGTAGAGGCCTTCAATGGTATTTTGTTGGACTCGTTGTATGCACTGAGTGTACTAAAGCAACCTGCGATTCCATAGACTTTTCCTCGATCGTCGGCTCACCGACTATGATCATAAGGTCTAATATTAGGATTAATGTATATTTACCGCGATCAATCGGAAGCATTTGTTCCGTGGTTATTGCCCTGTATGGAATTTAAACCATTTTCTGTAGTCAATCAGTTTCTCAAGGAAAAGCTAATCCTTGCGAGTCGCTATAGCAATAAAGAGATTTCGCTGTTGAAAATCTTTCAGCATGCCTTGTCATTTGCAATTGTGGGCAATGATGATAAGATCATAAAAAATTACCTGCATCTGCCCATTGGGATGCAGATTTTCATTTATCGTTTAAAGGGATGGACGCGCAAATCCAATAACAACAAGGCTCAATTTCAAGACACGGTGATTCTCGATCCAGTGCGCCTTGTGAAAGACGATGATGGAGTGTACCGCTCTATTTATTTTGACAGAGTGGCAAAATCACTGGGTAGGGAACAGGTCACTATTCTGCATCAACGTGCCAATGATTTTATTCAAGGCGATTATGAGATCAGTGAGTTCGATCGCAATTGCCCTGCGTTGGATCACGAAGAGAAGAAGTTATTGAGGCAGATTGTCTCTGTAGTCAAGCGCAACAACAGTTTTCATTATTACACAGCCTACGAAAAAAAGCATATTCTTTCTGCGCTGCATATTTTTTACGAGGACTTTCGCTTCTACTATCAGCTTTTCAAAGGCAAGGGCATCAAAAAGCTCATATTTATTTGCCATTATCACAATGAGGGACTCTTGGCCGCCGCCAAGGTGTTGGGTATTTTCACCATCGAGTTGCAGCACGGGCTCATTGCCAGCAATGACTTATATTATGTTTACCATGAGCAATTTGCAGGCAGTGTACAGAAGGCCTTCTTCCCAGATCGTTTGTTGGTTTATGGACCGTACTGGAAGGGAATCTTAGAAAAAGGTTGTGAGTTTCGCCCCAAACAGATTTTGATTGGCGGAGATTATTTGTTTCGACTTAAAAATACCGCGCACTCCAGTTATGAAAAGGAAAATGTAATTTTGGTGTGCGCTCAAAAGACCTTGCACGATGATTATGTGGGCTATGGTCGCATATTGGCAGAGCAAATGAAGTCACATCCAGAGTGGCGCGTCATCGTCAAATTGCATCCTTTGGAACGCAACAAGGAGGAGTATGAGATATTGAAAACACTTGGTTTTGAAATAGTCGATCTCGAATGGCCCTTGGATGCGCTGCTTCAACGATGCAAAATCCAAATCAGTATTTATTCCACTACCTTTTTCGATGCAGTGGGCTATGATGTCGTTAATTTTTCCTTACAACAATATGGCGCAAGTAGCGACTATGCTGCCGACATGGTGACAGAAGGTGTGGCGTTGCCCCTGTCGATTGAGGAACACCCCATTGTCAAATACAACGACGTATTGAAAACGAAGCTGGATATGCCGAGTCGAGACGATGTATATGCCCCGTTTGATGAAACGCGCTTCATTGAAATGCTGCAGACACCGGCCTGATTTCGCGGACATCGTAAAATAGCATTTTCTTGTTGTACGAGCTACAAGTTGATTCCTGTTTTTATCACGTCGTGCTGTTGATGAAAGCCTTCGGATGGCATGCAACTGATTAGCGGACGCATTACCTTTCCAATCACATCAATATACAATGAGAAAAATGGAATGGTCATATCACACGATCCTCATCTTAGTGATGATAGGTGTTTTAGCCGGTATTTTGAGCGGCTTTGTGGGCGTAGGAGGCGGCATGGTGATCGTACCAGCATTGATGTATTTCCTTGCGCTCAACCAGTTTCAAGCCCAAGGAACAAGTCTAGCGGTATTGATGCTTCCTGTGGGGTTTCTAGGAGTGATGAATTATTACAAGACAGGCAACGTGCACATCAGTTATGCCTTGGTCATCGGTGCCGCCTTTGTCTTTGGAAGTTATTTTGGAAGTAAGCTGGCTCTTCGACTGCCTGAATACAAGGTCAAATTTTTCTTTGGCTTACTGATGCTGTATATCGCGGTACAAATGACTTGGAAGTCGGGATTCAAGTGGTGGGCCGAGCAGGCTTCACAATCATAGTCCTCGACGGGCTTTTTCCTTTAGAATCAAGCTCAATTCTCGGCCTGTTTGGCCTTTTACGCTCGTATTCTCTTGCGCCCGACGAATCAGATAGGGAATTACTTCTTTGATGGGGCCGTATGGAACATATTTAGCCACATTGAAGCCCAAATGGGAGAGATTGAAACTGATGTGATCGCTCATGCCAAACAGCTGCGCAAAATAAAATCTGCGATCATTGGGTGCAATGCCGTGTTGTTGCATCAATCTTCCAAGTAAGAGATTGCTCTGTTCGTTGTGCGATCCGCAGCAAATGCTAATGCGGTCACTGTGCTCTACACAATAAGCAATTGCGGCATTGAAATCTCTGTCGCAGGCTTCCTTGGAGGGTTGAATGGGATCGGTGTAATTGAGCTGGCGTGCACGAGCGCGCTCCTTTTCCATATAAGCCCCACGTACCAATTTGAAACCGCAGTAATAATGGTGTTCAATGGCATGCTGATGGGACTTTTGCAAAAAGGCCAATCGATCGTGGCGGTACAATTGCACGGTGTTGAAGACGATAGAGCGCTGCGTATTGTAGCGTGCCATCATGGTATTGGCCAATTGATCGATGGCGTCTTGAATCCAGCTGTCTTCCGCATCGATGAAAACGGGTGTGTCGACTTGTGCAGCCAATGCGCAAATGCGGTTGACACGATCTTCTACGCGCTGCCATTCAGCGGCCTCTTGATCATTCAAGGCTTGACCCGCATTCACCTTTTCCATGAGGTCAAACCGCGCTACTCCAGTCACCTTGAATACACAAAATGGGATGTTGTCGTTGCCTTCGGAGGCGCGCAAAGTGGCCATTGTTTCATCGCAAGTGGCGTCAAAATCGAGTTCACTTTCTTTGCCTTCCACAGAGTAGTCGAGAATGGTTCCAATATTGGCTTTGTCAAGCAATGCGGTGGCTCGCGCACATTCTTCGATGGTCTCACCACCACAGAATTGTTTGAATATATTGCCTTTGATGGCCCAGCCGATCGGTATTCCCAATCGCAGTGCGATGTCGGTACCCCACTTGCCCATGCGCACCAAAGAAGGGTTGGAAATTAGTTTGAACAGATAATATGATCGCGTGAGTTCACGATTGGATTTGCCTTTGAAGGCAACTTCGGTGTTTTCAAAAAGGTGGTCAGGAAGTGTTTGCATCGGGCTGCGAATTTGTAGATGAACGCTCAATTCACCAATAAAAATGATGAAAATCTTTGGATGTCGTGGACATTGGGTTGAAGGCACCCATCAAAATGGCAAGCAGCGGAGGATTCAAAAGTGGACAGATTGAGTGTATACATTTTTCAATAAACCAGTGTGTGCATGGGTTTTCAAAAGCCAAAAAATACGTTCAGCGAGTAGCAACAAACCGCAGCTGGGGTTGTTCATGGGGCGGTGCGGACCAACATCACTTTGGTAAGGGGATGAAACAGGTAAGCATGGCCAGTAGTCAGCGCCTTGCATTGGATGCGTGTGCGAATCTTGGGGCCTTTTTCGAAATGCAATTTTTGTTTTCCATAAATGAAGCGAGCTCCAACTGGAAGATCATCGATCAAACAAATGTCGGGGTGGCTCTTTTTGTCATAGCGCGCAAGAGCTTTGGCCATGGTGACATCACTGCACGAGGTAGCGCCAGGATTCTGCAGATATTGATGAATGGCTACTTTTAAATCATCAGGAAAAATGTCACGTCGCAGGAATGGACCCAGTGTCCGCTTGAATGCGCTTTTCCATTCTGTCCCATGCGGTTTGACGCTCCAACCATGTTCGATGTGCGTAATCAAGTGCGCCAGCTCATGCATGAGCGTAACCAAAAAAGCAAAAGGGTTGAGGTTGCCATTTACGGTGAGTTCCATTTTCCCCGTTCGTGCATCTGCTTTAA
>JAIYCK010000173.1 GCA_027488055.1 Flavobacteriales bacterium
GAGGCGAGGCACTCGGTAAAATTTTATTCGGTGAAGTTTCTCCTTCGGGCCGTTTGCCATTGACGTACCCGCGTCACAACCAAAGCCTCTTGACCTATGATCATAAATACACCGAGACTTTAGACCAGCAGTTTGGCAACAATGCTTATCAACCACAATGGCCATTTGGGCATGGGTTGACTTACGCCAATGTGAAATACAGCAATTTAATGGTCACCCCCAGCGTTGATCAAACTGGAGATTACTGGCAGGTGCAAGTGGATGTTGAAAATCAAAGCACCTATATGCATCACGAATCCACCTTGTTGTTCGTTCGGGATTTGTATGCGACCACTACGCCGCATGCGAAGAAATTGAAAGGCTTTACCAAAACAACTTTGCCGCCATACAGCAAGGGAACAATTTATTTCAAATTGACTAAACAAGATTTCACGTTCATTGATTATAAAGGAGCCCTCCAATGGGAACCCGGAGAGTTTGAAGTGATGATCGGTGATCAAAAAATTAAAATCATGATACAATGAGAATAATAGGATGGATCAGTGTGTGCTTCTTGGCCTTAGCGGCGTGCAAGCAAAGCAATCCTGAGGATGTGCTGCTGCGTCAAGGCGATGTGGTGCAATTTGCAGGGAGAAAGTGGGACATCAAAAGCAATGAATATGCTGTGGGTCCTGGCCCCAATTTTTTCTCCAAACGCTACTCCGATGTATGGGTAGATGAAAATGGGTATTTGCATTTGAACATAGCTTACCATGATGGTAAGTGGTATTCTACGGAAGTTATTTCAAAAGATAATCTTGGCTATGGCACCTACGCTTGGACCATCCAAGGCGATCCGCATTTGTTTGCGGACAATGTGGTGCTCGGCCTTTTTTCATGGGATAACAATTCATTCTACACACAAGCCAACAGCGAGGTGGATATCGAGCTATCTTATTGGGGCAATCGATCGAATCCAAGTCCATTGACCTATTCGGTACAGCCCGTGAGTTTCGGTCCTGTGTATGAAGAACGCAGTCACAAAGTGGACATGGAGGACGCACTTCTGGCTGGAGTGACCACGCATGTATTCAATTGGACCGATACCCTTATTACATGGTATAGTTATCCCGGCGAATACCGCGCGGACGCCAACTCATACGCTGATTGGTCATTTGATTTGAATAATCCCGCGCGGGTTAAGAACGAGAATGGACAATCGTCGGTGCCCGTCATCATACCCGCTCCTGGCGCTACCACCAACGCACGCATGAATTTCTGGACCTTGCCCCACGTGGCCATTGGTCCGTCCGATGGGCAAAATCAGGAAATTGTCATTCGCAATTTTGTCTATCAGCCGATGTAAGCCGATATCAGTGCGTTTTCGGACAGGATATTTTGCATTACCTTCGTAGCATGTCGCAATTCAATGTCTATTTCACCCAGCGCAGCGCGGATTCGTTCCGGGCGTTGATCTACAATTTGCAAGAGGTGTCCTTGTTGTCAGCCGAACGTGTGCGAGCCAAAATTCTTCACAAATTGCATTTGGTGCAACACGAACCCCTGCAGGCATCCAAAAAGATTGAGATGCAAAATCTGGAAGGGCATTTCCGTTTGACTACTATTCTGAATTATAAAATTTACTATCAAGTCAAAGAGGACTCCATTTACATCCTTGAATTTCTGCTCGACAAGAACGCAAGGGTATCGGCCTAAACCTCTATTTGTTGAATAGTATTGTGAAAAGTCGTGGCTCCAAATAATTTGGTGCGATCTTCGTTAGGCATCTTTGCAACGGTAATTTAATACATGCATGTTATGTGGAAATTTCTGAGTGCTATCTGCGCTTGTTGGTGCTTTGCACCTTTGTGGAGCCAAAATTGCGAGGCCGTACCGGAGGGTAAAGCCAAGAAAATATTGGAGCAATCGGAAGATCGCAAGAAGTACAGCTCCGATGAACGCATCGATATGTTGGAGAAAGCGATTGAAGAAGATCCGCAGTGTTTGCCCTGTATGCTTAAATTGGGTGAAGCCCTTTTTCTCCGTGCCAAACGTGGTGGTTCATTTGATCGCGCCAAACAAGTGTTTCTGAAATTGGAAGAACAATGTCCGACCTACCATAGTGAACAGTTTTACTTCTTGGGCGCCATGCAATATGCAGATCGGGAATACACAGAAGCGATCAAAAGCTTCGAAGCCTTTTTGCGCTTTCCCGATTCGGATCCAACCAAATTTGAGAAAGACTATCAAAAGAAATATGCCGAGGTGGAAGAGGCTTTGGTGTCGGTGCGAGCGTATCAAGAAATATATGCCAATCCTTTTGATTTCAGCCCGATCAAAGTAGAAGGTGTCACGAGTTCCTTTGATGAATATTTACCTATGATCAGCCCTGATGGTGAAATCATGTTCATCACACGCATGACCACCAAACAGGCCAAAGGCGATTATACACCCAAACAGATCGAAGAGTTTACGTGGTGCCGAAGGTCAGATATCAATGTGAATTTCGACAACGGTCATCCGCTTCCTAGTCCTTTCAATAAAGGAGCCAGTTGCGGCGGTGCGACCGTATCGGTGGACAACAAGGAAATGATTGTCGCTATGAAAAATCCCAAGCCCAAAAACCCGAACAACTTTGATTTATTCATGACGCAATACACCCTGAGCACCAACGATCGTGGGGAGAAGGTGTATACTTGGAGCGATTTGGTGGATCTCGGAGCCAATATCAATACCGAAAACAATTGGGAGTCACAGCCTTCGCTGAGTGGCGATGGCAAAACACTTTTTTTTGTGACCGTGCGCCCTGAAAATTTGTCGGACAGCAATGGACCTACACATGATATTTACATGAGCAAGCGCAATGCAGATGGCACATGGGGACCATCCAAACCTTTGCCCACCACGATCAATACGACAGGACACGAGAAGGCCCCCTTCATGCACAGCGACAGTCATACGCTGTACTTCGCTAGTTCAGGCCATACGGGTGTCGGCGGGCTCGATATATTTTATTGTCAAATGAATGCCGACGGAAGTTTTACGGAACCCAAAAACATGGGAGTGCCCATCAATACCGAAGGCGATGAGATTGGCATCGTTGTAACTGCTGATGGCGAAGTGGCTTATTTTGGAGCTCGCAATTTCCGAGGTGCCAAAGGCTACGACGTTTTTCAATTCAATATGCCTGAAAAAGCAAAACCTGAGAAGGTGATGATTCTCAAGGGCGAAGTAAAAGATGACAAAGGTGAGCCTGTGAAAGACGCCAAAGTGGTACTCAATTACAACGAAAGCAAAAGCACGGAAGAGGTGAAGGTGAACGCGGATGATGGCAAGTTTGCCGCCATTGTGCGTGTGGCCAAAAATGAGGACATTACACTGAATGTAAAGGGTCAAGATTTGGCGTTCAATTCTCGGATCATTGCGCGCAAAGACGATCCCAAGCCGGCTGTTTCAAAATTAGAGGTTACGGCCCCTGTAGTGGAGGCGAATAAGGCCTTTGTGATCAATGATATCAAATACGCGACATCGTCGGCCACCTTACAAGAGTCATCTAAATTGGTGCTTGGAGATTTCGCTGCATATCTCAAGGATCATCCAGGCATGCTGGTAGAAATCAGAGGACATACCGATGACATCGGTGATGCAGCGAAGAACAAAGCACTAAGTGCCGAAAGAGCATACGAGGTATTGAATTTTTTGGTCAGCGCTGGTGTCAATTCCAAGCAATTGACATACCAAGGGTTTGGGGAAGAAAAGCCCGTGGCAGATAACACCACGGATGAAGGCCGTGCACAAAATCGACGCACTGAATTCTTCATCAAAAAGCTGAAATAAAAAGATCCTTCGCTGCGCGTCCTACTCACGTTTCAATGAGAAAGATCCCTCACTGCGTTCGGGATGACAGGGAGGTAAGCTTATTAGTGGGCTTGGCCTGTATGTTTTTCATTCAAACCAAATGCAGCTGGCCAAGCCCTTTACTCATTGTGCCCTCTGTCATCCTGAACGAAGTGAAGGATCTCACTCAACCTAGCAGGATCTGCAGTGAAGGATTTCATTCAATTGAGTATGGGCTTTGGTAATGCTTCCTCAATATGTGCCCGTGCTTCAATAAAAAAGATCCTTCGCTTCGCTCAGGATGA
>JAIYCK010000029.1 GCA_027488055.1 Flavobacteriales bacterium
GGCTGTGATGAACTTCTTGCCCAATAATATTTTCCAATCGAGACTTCTCTGTCTCCAAAATCTGCTTATTGAAATTGCTCCTTACACCAGGATGCACACCAACCGTATAAACGGAACTCACATCCTTGATTTTTCTGCGCAATACTTCGCTAGTATAGCTCACATTGCGGTCATACTCCGCCCAATCGCTCAATTGAAAAAAATAAATATGTTCGCAACGAAACCGCTGCAATGTGTTTTGGATATAACCATAGGTATCATATTTATCCGCGTTGCGCTGCAACAGGGTCGATAGCCTTGATTTCAAATTGCGCCAATCGCGCTTCCACACATCCTTCGCAAATCCACCACAACTGCGCACAAAACCTTTGCCCACATATGCAAAAGCGCTGTCCACATCGATCGACGAATAAAAACGATAACTGTTTTTTTTGATCTCGATCTCAGGCCACTTTGCCAGGATCTTTTGCATCAACAATTGACGCCATTCATCGATCAGGGGACGCTGCAAGAGCGATGGATCGCCCGTAACGCTCAAAGACGAAGTAAAGCGCCCCATTGCATCGCCTTGATACGGGACATATTCCTCATACCTCGACAATAGAAAAAAAGTAGCGGCAAAGACATCACAAGGCACATCTCCGTCACCGGCATACAAGGTTGGAGTGCTGTGCCATGTTCCACATTTTATATCGTGTTTTTGGGGCGCGCCTTGCCAAACTAAACTTCCAATGATGGGTATGTGAATGGCATCTGAGACTGGGCAATTGCCATATGCTAGTTTAGGGCCTGGGTGCGATTGAAACTGCGCTTCATTGTTTGTGATAAATACATCAGACAATATCGGATCTAGCAAGCAATGTGCTGCATAACGAAACCGCGGTGTATCGTGAATGGTGTAAATGAGCATTTAGGAAGCCGTTTTTCCTATTAAGGTTTGGCAAATAATATCTGCTGCTTGTCCACTGCCAAAAAGCGAGGTGATAACGCTTCCATCTGTTTGTGACAATTGTAGCAAGGCATTTTTGAGCAAATTCGAGTTGGTACCGATGAGCACCGCAATGCCATTTTCCACCAATTCATTCCATTCTGTTTCATCGCGCAGAATCAGAACTGGCTTACCAAAAAAGGCCGCTTCCTTTTGCAATCCGCCACTATCAGTGCATACCAATGACGCGTGCGCTAGGCACCAGAGCGTATCGAGATACCCAATCGGCTCGATGCAAAACAAGTGGGTTTGGTTGAGCCATTCCTTGGCTTGGTCAGCCCCAAGGTAGCGTTCCAATTGCGCGTGCGCCCTTGGATGCATGGGCCACACTACATTGGAGTGTTTTAATAATTCCTCCACACATGCCAGCATTTGCATGAATGTCGCGCGATCGTCCATCGTGGCCGCCCGATGCGCTGTGAACAAAACAAAGGGCTCTGAGAGCGCGGTCAATTCTACAGGTTTTTGGGCGTGTGCTTTATAATAAAGAGCGTTGTCGAGCATGACATCTCCCGACTGAACAATGGTCACTTGGCGATCGCGTAACTCGTATTGCAATTGTCTCGTCGCTTGAGCGGTAGGGGCAAACAAATAATCTGATACCTGATCTGTCAAGATTCGATTGCGCTCCTCCGGCATATCCGATCGATGGCTTCTGAGGCCTGCTTCGACGTGAGCGATTTTGACCCCCATCATATTCGCAGCCAAAGCTGCGGCCAAAGTCGAATCGGTATCACCATAAACCAGCACGATATCTGGTTTGTGATCTGATATGCAGTCGGCTATTTTGGACGTCATATCCGCCATTCGTTTTACTGCGCTGTCGTGCACCGCTGGAGACAAAATGACATCGGGTTGACGGAGCCCCATTTGATTGTAGTGCAAGGCAGAGAGTTGGTCAGAATAATGCTGGCCCGTATGCAACACCACTTCATTCAGACTCGTCGCATAAGCGTTCTGAATGCAGCGTGAGATTGCGGCCGATTTGATGATTTGTGGGCGCGCACCAACCACCGTCATTATTTTTTTCATAAACCCACTAGTGTATTACTATTCGCGTAGCTAAAGTAATCCGAATCAGTGATAATAAGATGGTCCAATAGTTTACAACCAAAGAGATCCAAACCATCGCGAATTTTGCGCGTCAATTGATTGTCCTGCTCACTTGGTTGCAATGAACCACTTGGATGATTATGTGCTACAATGACGTTCACGGCCTTTAGGTCAACTGTTAGTTTCATGAGCCTGCGGACGTCTACCACCGTGGCCACGGCGCTCCCCTCGCCCAAATTCGAAATTTCGAGAATCATATTACGCGCGTTGAGGAAAACCGCCACAAACATCTCGTGATCCTTATTCTCAAACATAGGAAGGAGGATTTCATACATGGTTTGACTGCTTCCTACATGATCACCCATTTTCACTTTGGCCTTGCGTCTTCGCCTGCCCAATTCGATCGCTGCCAGAACGGTCACGGCTTTAGCTGGTCCGATCCCGCTGACCTGTTGCAGCCCATGCAAATCAAGGTCTCCCAATGTCGCTAAATTGTTTTTGGCTTTGGCGAGCAGCTGTTTGGCTAGTTCCAAGGCACTTGCCTCTCTTGTACCAGTGCCAAGTAATATGGCAAGGAGCTCAGCATCTGTCAGGGCATTTGTCCCTTTGTTTATCATTTTTTCGCGCGGTCGATCATCTGGCGACCACGACTTGATCGTCTTTAGTTGCATTATCAATTTTCAGTGGGTTAGAAGGTTGAGCCGCAAATAAAAAGTCTAAATCGCAAAAAACAAAAAAGCCTCCCGTAATCGGAAGGCTTCGTTATCAACAATTCAAGAAAATTACTTCATCTTATTGGCAAGAACTTGAATGCTGCTGCGCAAATTTGCAGCTTTGTTCTTGTGAATAACATTGGTCTTAGCCAATTTATCTAACATAGAAGACACCTTTGGTACCAATGCGCCTACCTCATTTTTGTCTTTGCTACCACGCAATTTACGCAATGCATTACGCATTGTCTTGTGATAGTATTTGTTGCGCTGACGCTTTACGTCGTTTGACTTGATGCGCTTAATTGAGGACTTATGGTTTGCCATGTGATTTTGTCTGTATAAAAAAATTCGGGCTGCAAATATACACACAATCCAAACCAATACAAGTTAAAACACGATTTTTTTCCAATCCGAACCTTCTCATGCCTTCTACGTATATACCGCTTGAATCTTGTATAAAAACACCCATTTCTTGAATAATGTGCTGAAATACTGCTTCTTAAGCTCAATCCTCTGCCTCCTGTGGACGCCATCCATGGGTCAAGCGGAGCGTTTGAAGCGTCTGGAACACTTCAAGCAGCTCTATTACCATGCAGAGCACGACAGTCTAAAGGCACGTATCTCACTCGACATCAGCGATATATACCTCGATATTCAAATCGACTCAGCTGAAAAATATGCCATCATAGCTGCACAACACGCCACTTCCGCCGATCACATGTCCCATTTGGGCAAGGCTTATAACTTCGTGGGTATCTGCAATCTCAATCGCGCCAAGTTGATGACCTCGCTGGAATACTTCCACAAAGCTTATGCTGCTTATTCGCGGGGTGGAGACAAGGCTGGCGTATCTAAAATGCTCAACAACTTAGGTGTAATCTACTCAGAAACAAATAACTATATCAAGGCGATAGAGATTTATAAGAGAGCATACATCCAAGACTCCATCATGGGCAATTGGGAACAGGCCTCTTATGCATTGCACAATATCGCCATCAACTGTTCATCCAGCAAACGGTACGACGAAGCGATGTACTATGCCAACAAACTCAAACAGTATGAGCATCTTTTGGCCAGCAACCTGAGTGTCAATATGGTATTTGGTGACATCTTCTACCAACGCGGTCAGCTCGACAGTGCCGAATATTACATGAAACTAGCTGTTTCAGCTATTGAGTCTGCCCAAGACGTTGGGTATACGACAAGTGGAAAGCTCACGCTTGCCGATATTTACCTCCAGCGGGGCAACAATGAGGCCTGTGCGCTATTGCTTCAAGAAGTCGATCGCTTGATTCGTGTGCATGATTTACCCGACAAAAAATTAGAATGGCTTAGGATCCAATCATTGTACCTCGAAAACAATGGTTTACCCGCCCAAGCACTGACCGTATTGCGTCAATATCAAATATTGCGCGACAGTCTCGACATCGTCAATCAATCTGAACGCCTCAATGAGATCAATGCGAAGTTTGAAAATGAAAACATTGAGCGATTGGTAGTGGAGCAGGATTTCCTTCTGCGTCAGAATAAATCTCGATTGACCACAACGATCCTCGTTTCGGTATTGTTGCTTCTGGTGTGCGGGGCTATTTTTTATGCCTTTTACAAAAAGCGCGCACTCAATGGTGTGCTCAGCTTGCAAAACGAA
>JAIYCK010000141.1 GCA_027488055.1 Flavobacteriales bacterium
GTCGCAGTGCGCACAGGACACCATTGCACCGAACCCTTGTGGACACGCTTGCAAGCACCAGGCACCGTGCGTGCTTCACTGGCCATGTACAATACCGAAGAAGAAATAGACTTGTTTGTGATGGCGCTCCAAAAAGCCATCCACATGCTTAGATAATACCACCATGTCCACCATCATTGACCAACGACAACAAGAAATCATAGATGAATTCAGCATGTTCAGTGACTGGATGCAGAAGTACGAGTACATCATTGAGCTTGGCAAAGAATTGCCCTTGATCGATGCACAATTTAAAACGGATGAACAGCTGATCAAAGGTTGTCAAAGCAAGGTGTGGTTGCATGCTACACAGTCCAATGATCAAAGGTTGCATTTCACTGCCGACAGCGACGCCATAATAACCAAAGGCTTGGTAGCCTTGATGGTACGTGTCTTCGATGGTGAAGAACCCAGCTCGATTCTACAAACCGACTTGCATTTCATCAAAGCCATTGGACTTCACGAACATTTATCGCCGACGCGCAGCAACGGACTAGCAGGTATGGTGCAGCAAATCAAAAATTACGCAGTGGCCTATCAACTCAAACAAACGCATTAAGGTATCATGACCATCGAAGAAAGAAACGCATTGGAAGAAAAAGTGATCGCAGTATTGAAAACCATTTACGATCCTGAGATCCCTGTGGACATTTACGAGTTGGGATTGATATACAACATCGGCATAGACGATGCATCGTTTGTAACCATCTTGATGACACTCACATCGCCTTCATGTCCAGTTGCCGAAACCTTGCCGCCAGACGTTGAAGCGAAAGTAGCTAGCGTTCAAGGCGTGTCCGGCTCCAAAGTGGAAATCACCTGGGATCCATCGTGGGACAAGAGCATGATGAGCGAAGAAGCGCAGTTGGAATTAGGTTTTTTGTAGCCTTGCGCCAGTTTGATCGACTCACCAAAACATCACGATTCTTTCAAAGCATCCCAACCTTGCGCTTGCAAGGGAATACGATCGCCCGCACGAGTGATTAAGTGCACACCCGCCCCATCCGGTGTGACATGGCCAATCACAGACAAATTGGGATTGCCCTTGATCTTATCATAGTCCTTTTGTTTGATGGTAAAGAGCAGTTCGTAATCTTCACCACCGTTCAACGCACACGTCGTATGATCCAAGTTGAATTCAGCTGCAACCCGAGCCACCTGGGGATCCACTGGAATTTTTTCTTCGTACACATCAAACCCCACAAAACTTTGATCGGCCAAATGCAACAATTCAGAAGCCAATCCATCGCTGACATCAATCATGGCTGTGGGAATGACCTCCAAAGACTCTAAAAGCTCAATAATATCGAGTCGCGCCTCAGGTTTAAGTTGACGTTGCAATGGATATTGATAATCGTTGAGGTCAGGTTGAGCGGTTGGTGCCGCCTTGAAGACATCCTTTTCACGCTCCAATACTTGCAACCCGATGAATGCTGCACCCAAATCTCCCGTCACTACCACCAAATCATTTTCACGGGCACCGCTGCGCGTAGCAATTTTGTGTGGTTCCGCTTTACCAATGGCTGTAATGCTGATGATCAATCCACTCTTGGAGCTGGTAGTATCACCACCGATGAGGTCCACACCGTAGTTTTCGCATGCCAACAGCATGCCTGCATACAATTCGTCAATGGCCTCCAATGAGAATCGATTGCTCAATGCCAATGAAACAGTGATTTGTTCTGGCTTGCCATTCATCGCGCATATGTCGCTGAGATTGACACACACGCTCTTATATCCCAAATGTTTGAGCGGCACGTAACTCAAATCAAAATGAACGCCTTCCACCAATAAGTCAGTTGACACCAAAACGTGGTGCGCTTCGGTATATTTCAGGATCGCCGCGTCATCGCCTACGCCTTTGACCGTGGTGGCATTGCGCAATAAGATGTGGTCGGTCAGGTGTTTGATCAACCCAAATTCACCCAATGCACTGAGTTCAGTGCGCATATCGTCTGACATGGTCGTTTCTTTTTTAAAATTATGAGTGCAAATGTCGCTCAAGGTGTATGATTAGACACTCATTTGAGCAGAAATTTGATCATGTGGTACACCATGATCATGGATATCCTTTACATTCAACTGCAAGCTCACTTGACCATTCCATACATTTTCCTCCAAGGTATACAATAGATCAATGGTTTGTCCGGCGTTCAAAGCTTCGCACCAATGGCCCATGTCGAAACCAATTCCATCGAAAATGGCTTGGTCATTTTTATCTTGTTTGACCTGTAGCTTAAGGTGTGTCTTTTCGGCCCCAACCTGACGTGTGCCGCTATGATCCTGCACCCCTCGGGTAAAAAATATGGGTTTCATATTTTCTGGGCCAAACGGAGCAAACTGATTGAGAATGCGATAAAATTTGGGGGTAATCTGATCAAAGTTCAATTCTGCATCGTAATAAATATGTGGAATGGGTCGCTCACCTTTCAACTGACCAGCCACTACCGCATCGAAACGATCTCGAAAAGCGTCAAAATTTTCTTTGGTCAAAGACAACCCTGCAGCCATGGTATGACCGCCGAACTGTATGAGTAAATCGCTGCATTCTGAAAGCATTTGAAACAAATCGATCCCTGGAATACTGCGTGCACTGCCCGACAACTTACCATCGGCTTCCACCAGCACGATGGTCGGTTTGTAATAAGCCTCTACCAACCGAGCTGCTACGATTCCCACGACCCCTTTGTGCCATTTTTCGCTGGCCACCACAGTGGTGAAACTGGAACGATAAAAAGAGTCAGCGTCAACTATTTCGATGGCCTCTTGCGTGATTTCCTTGTCGAGGCTTTTGCGGGTATTGTTGTTGTCCTCTACAGAAGGACTGATCGCCTTGGCTTCTTCCACCGTTTCAGCCAATAATAACTCCACTGCACGAGCGCCACTGAAAATGCGTCCCGCTGCGTTGATACGCGGGGCCAATATGAATACGACATCGGTGATGGTGATCATTGACTTTGTAAACCCAGCTTGATCCAACATAGCCTGCACCCCAGGTCTGCATGGACCTTCTACCATGTTCTTCAATCCATGGAATGCCAAAATTCTATTTTCGCCCACCAAGGGCACAATGTCTGCCCCGATTGAAATGGTGAGTAAATCCAAGTAAGCAAATAGATTGGCAACAGGAATTTTATGGGTGATACAAAATGCTTGAAGCAGTTTGAACCCTACACCGCAGCCGCTGAGCCCCTTGAATGGATAATAGCAATCACTTCGTTTGGGATCCAAAACTGCAACGGCCTCAGGTAATTCGCCGGGATTGTGATGATCACAAATAATGATATCAACTCCTCTTTCATTGGCATAAGCTACCTTTTCCACATCCTTGATTCCGCAATCCAGAGTGATGATCAAGGAATATTCGTTGTCTACCGCGTAATCCACACCCAAAAAGGAAAATCCATACCCTTCCTTATACCGATCGGGTATATAATACGCACAATGGACACCCACCTGCTTGAGGAAACTGTACATGAGTGTGACTGCCGTCGTGCCATCTACATCATAGTCGCCAAACACAAGGATGCGTTCACCCGACTCCACCGCTTGAGTGAGTCTTTCGACCGCCTTGTCCATGTCACGCATGAGAAAAGGGTCGTGCAAATCAGACAATTGAGGCCTGAAGAAGGCCTTTGCCTCTTCAAACGTAAAGATTTCGCGGTCCACCAGCAACTGACCGATGACCGGATCCACATTCAGTTCATCGGCCAGCCGAGCTGCTGCAGGCGAAGGATGTGGGGGTTTGTTGTACCAGAGTTTTGTAGTCATAATGATGTACATATATACTGAAAAAAAGACTAGTCCCCAAGAAAACAAGCTGCTTTTTCATATTCACAAAGAGAATTTGATGGAATTTGCAACCAAAACTTGGCAAGGAGCGTCTTATTCGCGTATTTTCGAAACCTGTTAATAATTTAGACAAACACATTCACACCGATGAAATTGCGTCATTATCTGTTTACTTTCTTCGCTGCCTTCTTTGGAGCGATGTTGATTGCTGGTTGCTTGAACGAAGACAACCGCATCCCACCCAATTGCTATGATGGCATTCTCAATAATGGAGAAGAGCGCATCGACTGCGGTGGTGAGTTCTGTGATGAGTGCGATCATTGCACCAATGGCATTTATGAGCCCGAGCGTCTTGAAACATGGGTAGACTGCGGTGGTGAGTGTGGTCCTTGTCCTCAAAACGCCAACGGTATCCAAGATGGCGATGAAACAGGCATCGATTGCGGCGGATCGGCTGGTGGTTGTGAATTGCTTTGCGACGACGGCTTGCTCAATGGCAACGAAGATCAAATCGACTGTGAAGACGACATCGCCAATCAAGAAGAATCATGCCCTCACTGTCCAACGTGTGTAGATGGCGAAATGAATGGTGGCGAAGTAGGTATTGACTGCGGTGGCGACTGCGCAGCATGCTGCTCAAGCGGCAATTGCACGAATGCAATCATCGATGGTAATGAGTTTTGGACGGACTGCGGAGGCCGCACTTGTCCAGATTGCGCAGATACTTTGAAGTGGAAAGTAGGTGGAGAAACCGAATATTGCCCTTCGACACTTCTAGCGGCGGCTGTATCACATGTACCTGCCACCGATGGCACGCCACCGGGTGAATTCAAAGTGACCTTGGCTGCAGGAACACTCATGGGTACCATCACCATTGTATTGACCGAGCCAGCAGTTGGTTGGATGGCCAATCAAACTTTTGCTGCCGACATGAACAACCCTACAGAATATAGCATCACTTACACTGATGTGGAAGGCAATGACTACACCACAGGCCTTGACGGAGGCGAAGGCACCATTAAACTAATTAAATACGCGACAATCAATATTCCTGCGTCCACAACCGATGGCTGTAACAAACCAGGTGGAGATTATTTCTTCTATCGCGTCATATTCAGTGGAACCTTGGTTAATTCATTGGATCCCACCTCTGACATTTCAATCGAATCTGGTTTGTGGCAGTTTACTTTCAAGCCATAAGCGCCTATTCAATTGCATTTAAAATAATAAAACGACCTTTCGAGGTCGTTTTTTTTTTAATCTTAATTTTAGCGTTCGGTGCCCAATCGCAATTATAATCTCCCCCAACACTAATCCATTGAGATAAAAAACATGTATCCAGACCGCTATACCAGTAAACCTTTTTTATCCGCCATCATAGAAAGCTACAACAAAGAAATGTTTACAGACGATCCTCTTACCTAGCTTTGATGGTCAAGGCTCCAAGAAATCAATGTTTTTGCGAAGGCCCACATATTTAGCTCGTTTCACAGCAGAACCTTTGAACACCCGTTTAAAGGTTTCTTCTGTCAATTCCTTCCATTCACTGGTGGTCCAATGATGCCAGGACTCGTTACCTAGAAAGCGTGGTTCTTGATGTGATTTAGCAAATCGATTCCAAGGACACACATCTTGACAAATGTCACAACCGAATGCCCATTCGGCCATTCGACCTTTGAATTCTTGTGGAATAGCCTCGCGCAATTCAATAGTAAGATACGATATACATTTGGATCCATCCACCACGTAAGGAGTGACAATAGCATCGGTTGGACAAGCATCAATACACCGTGTACATGTGCCACAATAGTCCTTTACTGGGCCATCGGGGGTAAGTTCAAGATCCAGCACAAGCTCAGCTAAAAAGAAAAACGACCCTTGCGATTTGCTGATCACATTCGCATTTTTACCCACCCATCCGATGCCCGCTTTTGCAGCCCACGCCTTTTCGAGTAAAGGTGCGCTATCTACAAATGCCCGTCCATCGACTTCACCAATTTCATCTCGGATGCGTTGAATAAATGTATGCAGGCGATCCTTTATCACCACGTGATAATCTTCGCCATACGCGTACTTAGAGATGTGAAAGCTCTTGTCTGTTTTG
Source organism: Flavobacteriales bacterium (assembly GCA_027488055.1). Classification (GTDB taxonomy): domain Bacteria; phylum Bacteroidota; class Bacteroidia; order Flavobacteriales_D; family Sanyastnellaceae; genus CANHSF01. The sequence continues at coordinate 5,936 of JAIYCK010000141.1, forward strand.
GGTTCGGGGGGATAATAATGATACGCCAAAGAGATGACCGATTTTGAACCGGGCACCAACAGCCGAGGATCCAATCGTTTGTCAAAGTGATTTCCCATGTAATCCATTTGACCGTGCATCCCTTGCTGCAACCATTTTTCCAATCGTGGTGCCTCGGACTCCAAAAAATCCGATTTGGAGATCCCACAAAAGGCAAACCCCAATTGATGGGCCAGGTCTTTTACCAGACGGGTATGCTTGTCAATGGCAACTGGATTCATGGAGTCTGTTTGGAGCTATAACTTAGAACAACTGACCCAAGCCAGGCTTTTTGGTTTTACCAAGATGTGTGTAGGTCAATTCTGTCAATTGTCTTCCACGGGGTGTCCGCGTCAAAAACCCTTCTTGTATCAAGAATGGCTCGTAGACCTCCTCGATGGTGCCTGCATCTTCTCCCACGGCAGTGGCCACCGTCGTAAGGCCCACTGGACCTCCATTGAATTTGTCCATGATGGTCATCAATATTTTATGATCCATCTCATCCAACCCGTGAGTATCTACGTTCAAGGCGTTGAGCGAAAAACCCGTGATCTCAAGATCGATGGTGCCATTGCCCTTGATCTGAGCAAAATCCCTGACACGACGCAACAGCGCATTGGCTATACGCGGCGTACCTCGACTTCTGCGAGCGATCTCATAGGCCGCATTCTCTTTGATTTCGATGTGCAAGATGCCTGCGCTCCGTTGCACAATATCAGTGAGCGTTTTTGCATCATAATAGGACAAACGAGCATTGATACCGAAGCGTGCGCGCAAAGGTGATGTCAGCAATCCGCTGCGTGTGGTTGCACCTACCAAAGTAAAAGGATTCAATGAAATCTGTACCGAACGTGCATTCGGTCCTGAATCAATGACCAAATCGATACGATAGTCTTCCATTGCGCTATAAAGATACTCCTCTACCACAGGGCTCAATCGATGTATCTCGTCGATGAATAAGACATCATTGGTTTCAAGATTCGTGAGTAAACCCGCCAAGTCTGCAGGTTTATCCAAGACTGGTCCACTGGTGGTTTTGATCTGCACGCCCATTTCATTGGCTATGATATTGGCCAGAGTGGTCTTACCCAAACCTGGAGGCCCATGCAGAAGCACATGATCCAATGCTTCCTCGCGGAGTCTTGCAGCTTGTACAAATACTTCCAAATTCTCAAGTACCTGTCGTTGTCCAGTGAAATCAGTTAGACTTTTGGGCCTTAACACGCGGTCCAATTCTCCATCCGATCCGTAGGAGGCCGCTCCGTGAATATTAAATGATTCTTCACTCATCAACTACCATTTCTTTTTGATACAATTTGTATAATTCTCCGAACAATATACGAAACCGAAGCACATACATAGGAGAAGTAAATCTACTCACTAATTGTTTATTATTGAGTAACATAATTCGATACCCATAGCCGCCGCCTACCGCAAAATACCTAAAGAATTTATATTCCACCCCCATAGAAGGTTCATACAATACCACCCAATCCTTTTTCAAATCTTGAGGTTGCCGGGGCAAGGTGAGCCACGATTTACCAAATCCCAATTGAACGGGTAAATTCACTTCCCATGGTCCTTTGCGATAAAAAGTATAATCGATGAAAGGCGCGATGTATTGCAAACGAACCCTTGCTTCATAATAAGGGCCTTCATTGTTCCATCGATCTTTTTCGTAGATCTCAGACTGCAACCAACTGTATCCGATACCGACAGTAAGTGACTTCCGATAGACCAAACCGACTTTGATACCCCATACGGAGGCCTTATTGCCTGTTACAAAGGTATTGCGACTGTCAAATTTAGCTGTGAGCGCAGGCTTGTGTCGAAAGATCCGATAAATGGAGTCAGTGAGTTGTACCGTTTGTGCCATTAATTGAACATGGCTAGTACTCCATGCCAATAGAAGACATACAGATAGCAACTTGACAGTGTATGGGGCCTGATTTGCCATATGCTCAAATTTACGTGGTCGTATCAAACTCAGACCTCCCAAATCAAAAAGGTATCAACATGGAACCAAAAAAAGCCTCCCAGAAGGAGGCTTTTACATTTTTTTTA
>JAIYCK010000103.1 GCA_027488055.1 Flavobacteriales bacterium
TGTTATACACACCAGCCGCATATCCCGCCAAGGCCAACATAGAGCAAGCAAACAAAAGGACGACAAATATCCCTCTCATAGCATCATCGACTTTCATCACTTCTTTTATCAAAGTGTTTATTTTTACGTAATAAAAGTTGATCTGTCTCTTATTTATTCGAGTTCAACGCTTATCCATTCAGACACTTACACACACTTAAAAAATCCACGGGTAGTTTTTGTTTCTTACAAACCCGACAAAAACCAGATGAGAAGAAACGTCAAAAGTGCAACGTAGCAATTCAAGTAGTATCCCAGAACCAAAAAGGTCAATGTCATCATCAGTGCCAACAAGCGAAGGAGTTTGTTTTTCTTTTTCTCTTCGTCTTCAGACAAGGCAGAGAACTTCATTCCTCTGATACACAACCCTGTTCCAATGGAAAATATCACAGTCAACGCATGAAACATGGGAGCAAGAAATGTGGGTTTCGCTTTTTCTCCCATTCCAACGTAGACAAATCCGCAAATCATGAAGGTAAGATAACCGGACACACAAACTACCAAAATCAAGGTTTCCATGATAGACAACGCCTCTACTTGAATTTCTCTTTGGGTTCTTTCTACCGCAGCGGGCTTGCTAGTCTCCATTTTTCCAATTTTACTTTGTGTTTCTTCCTCTGTTCTTTTGTTTTGTTTTGTTTTATTTTGACACAAAAAAAGCGATTGCAACAGCAAAAACAAAACACCAAAAAGTAACATGGCTAGGTTTCGCGTGCAATTCAAAAATCTGAATCGCCTGAAAGGCTGGAAGAAATTGAGAGACGACAGAGAGTTTGCTCGCACATTTTATCAAAGTTTAAAAAAAACTTGTTTGGATGCCAGAGATTTTACGAACACTCCTTCTTTGCCTACTAAAGCCACACCTGCGCCCGCAGCTTCTTCTAATCAAGCAAGTAAAGAACAGATAAGACCATCAAAGAAAGCCGAGACTTGCAACGGCGTCTTTCTTGAATTCCCGGTGATCAGCGACGAAACAAACAAGCGTCCTTTCTTTTACGTCGTAATACCGTCTGATAAATTTCGAACGACAAAAGCTGATCCTGCTTCTTTTCGAAATGTCTTTGAAAAGCCCATGGACGAGAAAGAAACTGCAGTGGCATTCAAAAGCATGATGGGAGATGGTATTCTTGTTTCGCCGAAACCCAACGCCGCCACACTTCAGAGCTCGTGTCATCTCTTGCAATTCATTGAAAATTCACCAGAGCAAGCCGGTATCGATGCGATCCAACTTGTTGCCTCTACGGCTTTGAAGGCTCTAGAGACGGATAAGAAAGTGTATGTGTCCACTTCCGGCTTGGCTGTTCCATGGTTGCACTTTCGAATATATCCAACGCCGAAATACTTTGTATGGAAGGAATACGACAACTAATGAAAAAATAGCAATGCTTTGCACGATTTTATGTAGTTTAAGACGCAGATTTATAAATGGTACATGCAGCGATTTTGCACAGTTCCTTTTATTTAAAGTGCAACAAAAAAATAAAAAAAACACAAAACACATAAACACAGAAACATATTGCAGATGAGTTCTCGTCCTGTTCCACCAAACCCATTTCGTGAACAAATGTGGCGCTCGGACACTTGGTTTATGTTACCCATTGACCTTCCTGAGTATTACCATCAACCGATACTTTCTGTGAAATCTGCTTCAAAATATATTTTTTCTTTTGGCGAAGATTGCGCAATTTGTCTTGAAAATATCAATCAAATTAAGACATCCGTGCGTTTGAACCCATGTGGTCATTTTTTTCATTCTGGTTGCTTTCATAAATACATGAATAATTCCCCCACTGGATGTCCTCTATGTAGAGGCCAATTTACATCCTTTCAAACGGCGTCTTTAAAAACTACTGTGCAAATCCGTTATTGTCCTTTTAAGATTTTGAAGCAGGAAGCAGTATTGAGAGACGATGACAGATCTGTTCCCACAGTAATTTATTCCGCTATGGAAAACGAGAATCCTGAATACCTTTTCCGCGTGGAAGATCAACCTCTGCAAAATGTCTATTTTGATGGAATTGCAGTATTTCTACTATCTAGTCTGTGGAAAATGTGTCGACCGCATCTGTTGGATATTATTTTATTACTTTTAATTTTTGTTCTTCTGAAATATTACAATAAATGATATAGTAATTTAAAAAAAAATAAAACAAAACAAAACTATTACAACAACAATTGAAAACAACATGGACAGCAAAGGCAACGAAACTGGGGGATACCAGATACAAAAGGGATACACAGAAAAAGTCAAGAAGATTAAAGACATCGACACGGATGTTTATGAAGTGGAATTTGAAGGACAGAAAGCAGTTGTGAAAGAATATCAATCTAGGAATTTTTTGAAATTTTATTCTTTGTCAAGTTACACTCCTGCGCTACCTAGAGTCTTGGCTGTCTTTGAGAACGCAAATGCATCGTGTGTGAACATTGTCATGGAAAAATTGGAAGAGTTCAAGTATGATTCCAGTAAGAGACAACAATATTTTGCTGCGATTGAAATGATATACTGGGTATCTGAGAAATCCGACCTTGATATCTCTCCGGCAAATACTATGATGAGATCGGATGGACAGATTGTTTTTATTGATTTGTGGACTGAAGGTAGCTGGACTCCAATTTACTACTGCAAACGAGACAATCCAATGGAA
>JAIYCK010000084.1 GCA_027488055.1 Flavobacteriales bacterium
CAGGCTGTGCGGCCGCCTACACAACGATGTACATACAAGAGAATGCCACTCCCAACCCCGGGTTACCCTCTTCTGTATTGGTCTGCTCGCAAGGAACTCCTTTTGCTATGTTCCCGTTCATAGAAGGCTCACCATCAGCCGGAGGCACATGGACCAACCCCAATAACCAACCAGTGGGCAGCACCTTTATTCCGGGCACCTCCATTCCTGGTGAATATACTTATTCCATCAATGCACTGACACCTTGCGTGGACCAAGAAGTCACTCTGACCATTGATATCACCAATGCCGATCCATCGGGGCAAAGCACCAATTTAACTATTTGCAGCAATACCCCCGGTTTTGACATGTTGACAGCACTCGATGGCACGCCCGCACCGGGTGGCACATGGACCAATAGTGCGGGCACTACTATATCAGGCAGCTTCTCCGTGCAAAATACGGGAGCAGGCACTTATAATTATTACTACCCAAACGTGGGCTGCAATCCGCAAGGTGCCACGCTCAATATCCTGGTAGAGCCCCTCGGAAATGCAGGGAATAGCTACAGCGGTTCCATCTGTTCGGCTTCTGGCACACTCAATCTCACGGCCTTGCTTTCCGCAGGCAGCAGTACCAATGGTGTTTGGTACAATGCAAGCAATCAAATCATCAGCCCCGTCATAACGTTGTCAGAATTGGCTGAACAAGAATATACGTACTTTATCAATGGCGGTGTATGTCCCGATGATTACTCCTTCTTTGACATCATAGTGGATTCCCCTCCCATGGATCTTCCGGACACCACGCTTTTGCTTTGTTCGACGTCAGATCCAATTGATTTGATTGCCAGCTTACCACCTGCTGGCGCTATTCAATTCCTCGACCAAAACGGCTTATCTGTAAGTTCTATTTTCGATCCTTCCGCAGGCGTTTCGGCTTTCTATTCGATTTCCATCCCATCAGGTAACATTTGTCCACCAGGACAAGGAAGTATCAATATTCAAGTTGAAAATCCCATAAACCTCGATCCTGCAGATGCAACTATTTGCGAAAACACTGCAGCGATAGATCTTGAGACACTTGCGCCATCGTTTGCCGCGTGGAATGGAACTTGGTTCCTTAATAATGGCACTTCGGTAAATCCAGTGACCACTTGGGATCCATCGATGGTTTCCTTTTATTTCGTACCCAATGAAGCACTGGTATGTCCTGTGGACACTGGTTTTTTGAACATCCAGGTTTCAAGCTATCAGGCATCGTCAGCGCTACCATCTTCGCTTTACTGCGAACTCGATCCCTCCTTTGATCTCATGACCTTGCTCCCGCCTTCATGGTCCAACAATGGCGCTTGGAGTTTGAACAATGCCAGCTTATCGGGAACTATTTTGAATCCAATCAACGCAAGTAGTGGCAACTATCTTTATACCATACCGGGCATAGGTTCATGCCCTGAAGCGACCTTGACCGTTCCAATCAGCATCACTCAAATACCGAGCTATACGCCAATAGAAGATCTATTCTTCTGCGCAGATCAAAATCAAGTCACGCTGGGATCTAACGAAACCAACAATGCCTACGCTTGGAGCCCTGGCTTGTACCTAGATGATCCTTCCTCTGCAATGCCAATTTTGACTGCCGATTTAGTGGAAGATCAAATTACGCTATTGGAATACACCGTAAGTATAAGCAACGCTGCCTGCACCCTTTTAGACACTGTACAGGTCACGTTTTATCCGCAACCACAAATCGAACTTTCGGATGTCTATTCGCTTTGCTTAGGCCAATCACTAAACATTAATTTGCCTTTAGGAAACCAATATGCATGGGAGCCCTCAAGTTTTTTCTCCAATCCCAACGCTTCGGCCCAAAACATACAACCCCTGAACTCAAGTAACATTTCTGTAACGGTGCAAAACGTGTGGGGCTGTGAATCTTCTTTATCGGCTTTCATCGATGTCAATACCAATCCAGATTTCGAATTGGAATTCAATCCTCAGAGTGGCTGTTACGTCGTAAATGACACATTGTATGCCACAGGCCTGGGCGACTACACCTATGCATGGAACATTGCAGGTGAAACCTACTCAGGAAGTACCATTGAATTGGCCTTGTATGATGCGGGGATTTACAGTCTGGAAATCACCGCAACAGACAGTATAGGTTGTCAAACGGTGATTCAGCAGGCGTCCGTATATGAGGTATATCCCAGTCCCACAGCCATTTTCGAAGCAGATCCGTCCGAAGTCACGACCGTGAATAATCAGTCACAGATGATCAACCTGACCACGACTGCCAATCAATTTCAATGGCAACTTGATGGCGCAGAATTCAGTACGACAGTGGCACCGCTCGTCACCTTTCCTTCTCTGGAAGAGCGAAATTATGAAGTGTGTCTTATTGCCACCAACGCGACTGGTTGTCAAGATACGAGCTGCATATTCGTGCATATCGAAAACGAGTATTTATTATGGGCGCCTAATGCTTTTACGCCCGATGGCGATCAAATCAACGATGTGTTTGAAATCCAATCGAATGGTTTTGATGCTACTCAATATTCATTGCGTATTTATGATCGCTGGGGACTTGAAGTGTTCAGTTCCACAGACCCTGCTGCTGTTTGGACGGGTAATCATGCCAATGGCGCTTACTATTGTCAACCGGATGTATACAGTTGGATCCTTGAGGTTAAGCCATCTGACATGGCTGACTACCTAATCTATAAGGGGCATGTCAACCTCATACGCTAAGATAGCAATCAAGTAAATGTTCAAAAATGAATGATTCGACGCAGCTGTGGTGTCATTCTTTGTTTTTCTTTGTCTAGCGAGCAACCTACCAAGTTGAGTTCTCGTTTACATATCATATTCTCCTTTGTTTTGAAACCAGGTCTTTTAAGTCCAATCATACGTTTTTATGTATTCGCCAGTTCCATTGGACTGATCACTCTTGCCTTCCAATCATCAGCGGTCTTGGCTCAGGAGATTCCCATTACGAATACGACGATCAATGCTTGTGCGGGATTTTTGTTGGACTCTCAAGGCAACGGCGGAACGTATTTGGCCAATGAAGATGTCGAAATGACTATATGTCCAGAAGCGCCTGAAACCATATTGAATCTGTATTGGACATTGATGCAACTCGGCGATGGCGATTATATAGAGCTTTACAATGGCCCTAATAGTTTGTTCCCTTTGATCGGAACCTACACCGACAATGATCTGTTGGGCCAAGACATTACGAGCTCCAACGGCTCTGGTTGCCTGACTGTGCGATTTGTTTCCGATGGCACTTCGCAAGGAAATTTTGGAGCAGAGATATCGTGCGGACTGCCTTGCGTCCGACCTACTCCTATAGTTCAATCGAACCTCGGCAATGCGCCCGTATACCTTTGTCCTGGAGAAAGCATCACCTTCAATGGCGGATCATCTGTATTTAGCAACGGAACAGCCATGCAATCGTTCGAGTGGGAATTTGACGACGGCTCCACCAACAATTCGAATTGGCCACAGGTGACACATACCTACACAGAACCTGGAGGGTATAAAATAAATTTACGTTTGACCGATGACAATGGTTGTGAAAGCAGCGCGCTCACGGAGTTTATCGTATTGGTGAGCACTGTTCCGCAGTTTGATCTGATTACAGAAGTCAACAGCTTGTGCGCAGGTGGTGACATTTTGTTGGGGATCACCAACATCCCTCAAGATTCCACCTATGTGTTGGATAGTCTCAATTTATGGATCAGTGAGCCTTGGTCGGATTTGCCAGATGCCAACTTGGATGGCGACTATTGCATACCCGATGTACAAGGCGAATGTTTTCCTTCGGAAATCACTTTTACACAGTTCGCACAAGGTGCCATTGTGGATGAAGTGA
>JAIYCK010000246.1 GCA_027488055.1 Flavobacteriales bacterium
AATTTGTTCGATGTTTTGAATGATCGATTTGCCATTGGCTGCAAGTGCTGCGATAAGCATGGACATGCCCGCACGAATGTCAGGTGACGACATGGTGATGCCACGCAATTTGGTTTCGCGATTGCTTCCAATGACCACAGCGCGATGTGGATCACATAGTATGATTTGCGCACCCATTTCGATGAGTTTATCTACAAAGAATAGGCGGCTCTCGAACATCCATTGGTGGATCAAGACGCTCCCTTTGGCTTGTGTAGCGGTGACCAATGCCACTGAAATTAAGTCGGGTGTGAAAGCTGGCCAGATCCCATCGCGAATGGTGAGAATCGATCCATCAATCAAAGAGGATATTTTGTAACTATCTTGAGATGGGATATAAATATCGTCACCTCTAAACTCCATTTCGATGCCCATTTTCCGAAATACCGAAGGGATGATTCCGAGGTCAGGGATCGAACAGTTCTTGATGGTGATCTCAGAGTTCGTTGCTGCCGCCAAACCGATGAAACTACCGATTTCAATCATATCGGGTAGCATGCGATGCGTGCACCCACCAAGTTCACTCACGCCTTGAATTACGAGCTTGTTACTTCCAATTCCAGCCACATTTCCTCCCATGCGGTTGATCATTTTCGCGAGTTGTTGGAGATATGGTTCACTCGCAGCGTTGTAGATAGTGGTTTCGCCAGGGGTCAAAGCAGCTGCCATTAGGATATTGGCAGTACCGGTCACTGATGCTTCATCCAACACCATGTAAGTGCCTTTCAGATTGGTCGCATTGATTTTGAAGAAATGCTCATCTTTTAAATGTTCGAATGTGGCGCCCAAGGCTTCGAAGCCACGCAGGTGAGTATCCACTGGACGTCGTCCAATTTTATCCCCACCGGGTTCTGGGATATAGGCCTTACCAAAACGCGCTAACAAGGGACCTATGATCATGATGCTGCCACGCAATGCACCACCTTTTTTCTTGAAATCATCTGTCATCAAGTATTCAAGATCGACATGTGCCGCTTTGAATTTGAATGTGCCTTCAGCAAGTTTTTGCACCTCCACACCCATGGATGCGAGCAGGTCGATGAGCTTCATCACATCGCGGATGTCAGGAATGTTTTCGATAATCACTTCCTCGCCCGTGAGCAATACGGCCGATATGATTTGCAATGCTTCGTTTTTGGCTCCCTGTGGGATAACTTCGCCTTGGAGTTTAGTGCCTCCTATGATTTCAAAAGATGCCATGTGCTGTCTTTGGATTAGAGTTTGTCTAATGCGAAAGAAAGCTTAGATAGGCCACTGCTATCAGCGAAGTAATAAAATTATTGACACTGAGTAGCTTAATACAACTTCATTCTTTTTCGGTCAAATGCTCCAATGTAGGTGAGATTGAATTCAGGTCCACCAATGGTTTGAGTTACACCTGTGATCTTGCCTATTCGGATGTCATACCCGACACCTAGGATTGCTATCCTTTTAAACTCAAAAGAAATGACAGGGTGAATCGCATCCTGATAACGATAATAGACGCCTGCTGCAATGGCGCTGCTGGTTTTCACATTGGTGTAGCGCGAGTCTCCGCCCAATCGATAGGTGCCGACAGCACCAAACATCAACTCCATCGCACCGCCCTGACGTTGATACAAAATATCATAGCGCATATCCACATGATTGCCTTTAGCATACAAAGTGGTGGTAGCTGTTTGGCGATAACGGTAACGTTCATTTCCCTTTCTTAAAAATTGCAAGCTTTGATTGGTGTGGTGAATCCCTAAGCTCATATTGAATTTGGATTTAGAGTTCATCTTTTTCCGCCAGTTTACACCAGCAGATAGGTCGATTGTTCCATCCTTGCGCGACAAGAATCGCTCTTTATCATCCATGCTCGGATCATATTCAATCCCGTTGTATTGAGCATCCCAAGCGAGTCCTGTCCAATCAATACTTCTCTGAAGATAGCCCACTTGAACTCCACCAGACACCAAGTTTTTTGAATTTGCCAATAGATGATAGGCCACATTTCCTTTGATGCTGAGTGTCTTTTGTTGCGCTTTTCCCGCTTCGTCTTGGACTACGCAAAGACCAAATCCTGTGTAATTGTCATTGTAATAACTGAGCAGTTTGTATTGTGCGTCAAGCAGATTTGTTTTATAGCCTGAAAAAATATTTTTCCATTGATCTCTGTGTACGATCGTGGCTCTGAAGGTTTCTTCGAATAGACCCGTAACAGCCGGATTGTACAATTGGGTGGCAGAGGTAAACTGAGAAAGATGAAAATCTTGAGCTGTTGCTCCGAATCGAAACACGAAGATTCCAATTGAGAGCAAGCATAAAATTCGTATGGATATGTTCTTTTGCATGTGGTTCCTTTATTAGCGCACCAAAATGATTTCGCCTGTAAGTGTCAGTGGGGTATCGTTGTTCAGTCGAGCCTTGAGTGAATAGAAATAGCTACCCGATTGCGAAGGTGATCCGCGCAACTGTCCGTCCCATCCTTTTGATACATCATTGGACATAAAAACCTCTTCGCCCCATCGGTTATATACTCGGAATTCGATACGTGCTAAACCATTCCCGCGTACAAAAAGGACGTCATTGTTGCCGTCGCCGTTGGGTGAAAATATATCAGGAACAAAAACGGGAACTTCAGGTAATACGCAGAAGGTATAGGAAGCAGTGTCTTCGCAACCAGCGTCGTTCATTGCGAATAATGTGATGGTGTAGTTGCCTGGAGAATTGAATTGCTCATTGATGCTTTGGCCGGGAACGTAGGGCAGTTCATTTCCATTGGAGAAGTCCCAAAGTCCCATCGTAGTATTCTGACTCAGGTCGATGATGTTCACGTTATTGGCATCTTGGAAGCTAATACATGCGCTGTTGGGTGTGACAATGAAGTTGGCATTTACATTGGTGTAACTCGGTATAATGACCGTTTGAGGTGACGTTTCGCATCCAGTGGAATTGTCTAAAACAACCAATTGCCAGCTTGTTCCTGCCGGTGCATTGAGACTGGTTGAGACTGTATTATTCCATGAAACGACATAGTCACCGCCCACTGGAGAGATAGCTACCGAGGCAAATCCAGGCTCACCTGTGCAGAGTGTGTCGCTTGTTGCTACGGTTGTTTCAATTGGTGGCAAGACCTCGATGTAGATGCTGTCTGTGAGCGATGGTCCACAACCATCATTGATCACTACCGAGATGAATTGGGAAGTAGTGAGTGCGGTAGTAGTGGAGTTGAAAGCCAAACCGCCAGTACTCCATTGATAAGAATATCCGCTCGTGCCAGGGAATCCACCCGAAGTAGAAGCCTCGATACTTACTTGTTGATCTTGACAGAGAGTAAGGTCACTGGCTTCCAAACTATTTGTCAATCCCGGATGAATAATGAACGTGGCCGTATCCGCAGAAGCTGGACAAAGTGGCCCGTCGTAGGTATAGATGACCTCATAATTGCCTTCACCCAGCAAAGATGGATTGAATGTATTGCTGATTAGATTGCCACCAATTACGCCACCGTCGGGTGTAATGTCGAAAGTATATTCCTGATTGAGCACACAATAATTGGCATTCAGATTGTCGATTTCGGCAATCAATGCCATCTCAACGGTCACCAACACGCTGTCTTCACAACCTGCAGGTGTTGACCAATAGATATAGTATTGACCGGGTTGTGCGACCCCAGGATCAAAGAGTCCTGTGGCCGGATCAATGATGCCGCTGCCCGTCCATTGACCACCAAAGGTGACTGATGCATCCAATAATGCTGGTTCATCCGAGCTGCAAAAGGAAGCGTTAGATACTGCTAGGGCATTGTTGTACACGCGCATTTGCAAACTATCGGTACAGGTATTTTTATCGTAGTAGATGGTGTGGTTTCCAAGTCCAGCCAATGCCGGGTTGAAACGATAATTTCCATTGCCCATAAATTGCACACCATCGCCTGACCACACGCCTCCGCTGGGACCAAAAAATCCAACCTCATCGGTATTCAAGTCCATTGATGGATCGGTTGAACAGAAATCGAGGAACAGAGGGGCAATAGTGGTCTGTAAATTATAAATGGTCATGGTGTCGGAACAACCATTTGGCGCATCATAATAAATTGTTGAATAACTGTCATTGGGGACGGTACTTGGATCAAACAAACCTGTTGTTAAATCGATCAACCCAACCCCTGACCATACCCCGTTAGGTGGAGTGGGAGTAGGGCCATCATACCATACAAGGGGAGCTTCTTCGGGGCAGGTAGTATGGTATGAACCGCCAATATCGATGGGCTTTATAAATACCTCAAACACTTGGTTACAGCCGTTAATGGAATAGGTGAACTGTGTCAAACCGCCGTTGGTTTGTTCAGGTGAATAAACGCCCAGACTGTCATCTACTATCCCGAGTCCACTCCAAGTTCCGCCTGGTGGTGCAAAGGCAATCGTATCAAACCATGCGCTCTGACAAATGGTGTCCAACGTAAAATCACCAGAGATGCTAGCGACTGTGATTTGTGTCAAATCGGTGCATCCATTGATGGTGTAAGACGCAAGATATGTGCCGGCCAAAATGGGATTGAAAAGTCCATTGGCAGAGGTAAAAGTTCCATTCCAAATACCGCCGGGGGGAGTTGCATGTAAGGGGAATTGTCCTGTGTTGACACATGCGGCAGTGTAGTTTTCGGATTGGATGGCAGTGATATTGAACATCACAGAATCCAAGCAACCTGCACTTTCAAAATACACATAGGTGATGCCACCGCCTGCCACACTATCGGGATCGAAAATTGCAGTACCTGCCTCTAGCCCATCGCCGAACCATTCTCCGCTTGTGTTAGCGGTGAGTATGACGTCTTCGGCCGACTGACAAATGTTTTGGTCCGCAGTAGTTATGGCCGCATTACTCGTTGTAATGGTGATGGAACGAACCACACTGGTTTGACTTGCAGGATCCGTGACTGTGACGGTGTAGGTGGTGTTGTTGGTCGGGCAAACGGTGTGCGGTCCAGCTGTGGCAGGTAGACCTTGATTCCATGAGTACTGATAATTGGTGCAACTCTCCACATCGGCAAATACATCTGTGCATTGGCCTGGGCATAAAGTGTATGCCGTGGCATTGGCTTGGGCATTGATTCCGCATGCCACAAAGTTGAAGGTGGTGGAAATATTAAAGGGATACAAAGTGCCACAAGCATCAGGAATTTCGACATATAGCTCAATGAGCAACGGGCAATTATAGTCAATACCATGATCCAACGATATGGCAATGAAGGTGGTCATGCCGCCACTGCATCCCGCGATCTGTGTTACGCCAAATGTTTCGTTTTGGTTTGATACTTGGAAATTGGCAGCTTGAAAAATGTTGCACGGATAGGATTGACCGAAGTTGACTTGAACTTGTGAGCTATTACAAATAGGTGAACTTAGTACTTGCATCACAGGAGCAGTGGGTGGCGGTATAATGGACTCCCATTCCACGCTGAAGCCGCAATAAGCCACATTTTGGTCGGAAGTGAAAACAAATGTTACCGCACCGGAGTTGGCGGTAAGGGTAGGAGGCATGTTCACGCCCGTGAATTGGCCAAGCAGCGTACCATTCGCATCTAAGCCGTCGTAGATGGACAAAAAATCGAAATTATTTTGCACGCAAAACTGATTGAAGAAAGTCAAGGTGATGGTGCCATTGGTCTGAATGGTGGTGGTGAGATTTTCACTTTGTCCATAGGTGGCATCTTCTCCTCCGCTGTCGAAGAGGATTCCATCGCATTCGGTGATAAGTAAACCGGCCTCCATATTGAATTCGGGCAGTACTTGCGAATTGGCAAGGAGACTGCCAAATACAAAGACCAGTGGTAAAAGTATAGATCGTAACATAGATTTCGACGCTTGCTACATGGCGAATAGCCATGCATTATACAAATATAACGTTGAAATTTCTTTCTGAACCAGATCCAATAAAAACCATTCGCCCTTGTTTGGCGATAACGGAACCTTTATTTAGAGACTATCCACGATGGCGATAAAATCAGTTTTGATTTCATTGCTCCAATTTCCTGCTCGATCCCTAATTTGGAAGGTAAAATTGGTGTTTTCGATTTGGCCAGAAGACAGCAAGAAAAGAGGGTCTAAAGTCAATTCATACGTGCCTTTGATGTGCAGCTCTTTCTGGTCGGGCGTCATGGTTGGAATGTGGTACCAATCGTATTCAGAAATGCGCGCGTCCTTGATGCGCAAGCTGTAGTCATCAGCATCGGGCTCTCCCAAATCGCCTTGATAATCCTCATAGTTAAAACGAATGGTCAGGGCATTGTTGAACTGCTGTACACTATCGGCAGAAATGCTTAAATAGGTTACAATGGGCGCAATTGGGTCTGCGTCTTCTTTCTTACAAGATGCGAAGGCCGCGATGCAAGCGATCATTATAAGGAGTGTCCGTGTTTGCATTATTGTATGAGTATGGAGAAGAATAAATACCAGAATGGTTCGGAGGTGTTGCTTGGAATCTCTGTGCTATTGGGCTGAATTCCGTCGTTGATATTGCAACGTAAATAGTAGGTTTGGCCGCTGCTTGCTGTGCTTAGATCCAGAGTGGCTTTGTAGTAAAATTGGCTAGGTGAATCACCAAAGTCGAGCGCAGTGATAGGGGGTTGTGCCGCAAATGGACTGGTTATGGTAGGAACAAAATTGGTGGCCGAAAGCGATGCATAGAGGCCAATCGATGTAAATCCTGTGGGATAGGCCTGTTCTTGATATGGGAATATCCATACATCAACCAATCCACTTGGTACCTCAATAGCGCCAATACCGAAGGGACTTTCGGCGTCACGTGGGTAAGGATCTGTGGTATTGTCGTGTGGAAAAATCGCAAGTCCATAAATAATGGGTGGGGTGCTGATTTCCGCTGAAGGCGCAGGATTGCCATACATGTCTTTGGCGCCAGCGAGAATCCAAGATTCAATTTTTGAAATATACATCTCACTATTTTCGACCCAATCCGTTCCGCTTGTTTCCAATGGCATCACACCGCTTGTATTGGGGATAAAAACAGTGAGACGCTCATGCAAAAGAGAGAAAGCCGTGTCACCGGGTACCACTCGATAGTTGAAGCTATTGGAGGCATTATTGGTGATCACAGGGTGATTTACCAAGGTGTTGTAAGCGCTTGCCACGCTGCGAAACTCTGGTTCGAATGTTCCATCATGGCACCCACTATTGGCACATGTGGGCCTGAATATTTTTTCGTGCAACCAAGCGAAGTTGGTGGCAGGAATGGCTTCCAAATTGGGATTGTCGTTGTTCACCACATAGGTGAGTTCGCTGTATGGATTTTCGGGGTCTTTGGGCTTGCAACCGAAAACCAATAAAATCAATATGAGGAAACCACAAAATCTTGAAGTGTGCATCATCCTGGGTTGTTCATTAAGGTAATCAGTGATTGCGTGCCTTCGGCCAGGTAATTGGTTGGAATAGATCCTGCCACTCCTAAAATATCTGCTACCGTCATCATTGCATCGGAGGCCTGACCAAGCGGTTGATCGATGGAACCGACAATGTTATTGGCGATAATACCAGGTCCTGCCATCAATGACCAAATGCGCGTGGCATTGGCGTCACTATGGTCGTAAGCTTTCCATAAATTCTCGTCTTGAATGGAATTGGGTTCGTCGTTGCGACCACACTCTGGAATGCAAATGATCGTTGTATTACCGGCTAACTCAGGGTCATTTTGGATCACATCCCAAAGATGACCTACAGCGTGATCTGCGCGATGCATCGCACCGAGATAGCTCGTGAAGTTGCTGTGACACACATCCACACCACTCAAGTTGACCGTCATAAAGGCGGGCTTGAAATTGGTCATTACCTCTGCGGCAAAACCTACCGTATAAGCATCACCTGAATCTGCCACTGGAGGTAAATTGAGTGTGCCATTTTCGACTTTTTCGTACATCAAGTTCATAAATTCTTTGATGCTTTGTTTTTCTTCTTCAGTGTTGCCAAGCGCATCAAGGGAGCTGCCATAATTGGCAAACGTATTGTCCAAAAATGCCTTGAGTTTGTACATCGGACTCAGTTCATTTTCTGGATGATAAATTTTACTATTGCCTAAGTATTGCTGGCTTTGTTGATTAAAAGTGACATTGGGGGCAAAGAAATTTGCGCCGTACTTAATACCATAGTCAGGATGGCCGCTGTAATTCAATAAAGGAATGGAACCATCAATGCCATTGCCTACAAACCATACATCGGTGGCACTGTATCCGCCGTGTCTGCGAATGTATTCAAATATGGTGGGATTCACAGGTCTTTGCTTCAAGCCTTGGTTTTCGGCAGCTACGCCCTGTATGATGCTATTGAGTCCACCAAAATGTCCTGATGACAAGGCTCTCATCTCTTGAAACAAAGTGCCTTGCGCTTGCAAGGAATTGTTTACAAAACTAGAGAGAGTCGGAATAGGGCTGATGCCACCTTCGCCAGTGCCATATACGATTTTCTGTATAGGAGCATCTCCAGTGAGCATATTGTACATGATGTTGCCTGGATAAGGCTCACCCACCTGTGCGTCATCTAAGTATCGCATGCCTACACTTTCT
>JAIYCK010000339.1 GCA_027488055.1 Flavobacteriales bacterium
CGCTGAATGGCCATATTATTTTGGACATCGCATGATTGAATCAGTATATCTAGGCGGAAAAAAAATAGTGTAGTTTTAAAGTATATGAAAAGAATAATTGAATGTATTCCGAATATATCGGAGGGCAGGGACAAGGCGAAGATTCAAGCCATCGCTGCTGTTGTTGAAACGGTGCCAGGGGTCATGCTTTTGGATGTTGATCCCGGAGCAAGCACGAATCGCACCGTAATCACTTTTGCGGGCGAACCGGAAGCAGTGTGCGATGCCGCGTTTCTTTTGATGCAAAAGGCAGCTGAATTAATCGATATGCGCCAACATACGGGCGAGCATCCGCGTCAAGGTGCTACCGATGTATGCCCGCTAGTGCCGATAGCTGGTGTTTCCAACGACGAATGTGTAGCATTGGCCAGGGGCTTAGCTGCTCGCGTAGGCAATGACTTGGGCATTCCCGTGTATTGTTATGAATACGCAGCCTTAACCCCTGAGCGAGCGAATCTTGCGCATTGCAGAAAGGGAGAATATGAAGCCATTGAAAAAATTACAACTACAGAATGGAAGCCAGATTTTGGCCCCAATGTATTGAATGACCAAGTGCGTAAATCGGGAATTACAACCATTGGAGCACGTGAGTTTTTAGTGGCGTATAATGTCAATCTGAATACAACTTCTACACGCAGAGCCAACGCGATTGCATTTGATATCCGAGAAGCTGGAAGAGTGCTCACGGATCCACAAACGGGAAAGAATCTAATCGGTGATGACGGCGAACCGCTGAGACAACCCGGGACACTCAAATCGGTGAAGGGCATTGGTTGGTACATTGCTGAATATGGCATCGCGCAGTTGAGTTTGAATCTGACGAATATTCGCGAAACACCCGTGCATATTGCGTTTGAAGAGGCTGTAAAGAAGGCAAATGAAAGAGGCATACGTGTGACGGGCTCCGAGCTAGTAGGACTCATACCAAAACAAAGTCTCTTGGACGCGGCGGATTATTATTTGCAGAAACAAGAGCGGTCGTTGGGGATCTCTGAAAAGGAGAAAATGAAAATTGCTGTCAAGTCTTTGGGCTTGGATGACTTAGCTCCATTCAAAGTAGAAGAGAAGGTGATTGAATATATCATCGATGCGAAGTTGAATCAGGGATCAAGTTTGGTCCGTCTTTCACTAGTAGATTTTGCAGATGAAACATCCTCTGAGTCACCTGCACCAGGCGGAGGATCTGTGAGTGCCTATGTGGGTGCTCTAGGTGTTTCTTTGGGCACTATGGTGGCTAATTTGTCGGCACACAAAAGAGGATGGGATGATCGTTGGGAAGAATTCAGTCAGTGGGCGGAGATGGGCATGAAATTCCAACGCGAATTGCTCTGGTTAGTAGACGAAGACACGCGATCATTTAATAAGATCATGGAAGCTTTTGGATTGCCGAAATCTTCGGAACAAGAGAAACAAGCGCGCACTGCAGCTATTGAAGAAGCATCTAAGTATGCAATGGAGATTCCGCTGCGAACAGCACAAGTGGCATTTGAATCACTCCAGGTGATGAAAGCCATGGTGGAACAGGGCAATCCAAATTCGGTCACGGATGCAGGTGTAGGTGCCATGTGCGCCCGCACAGCTGTGTTAGGTGCCATCATGAATGTGCGCATCAACGCAAGTGGAATCAAAGACAAAGAGTTTACGGAACGATTGCTAAATCAAGCATTGGAACTTGAGGGCCAAGCAGAGCTTGCTGAATCAGAAGTAAGAGCGATGGTGGCTAGTAAGATGCAATAACAAGCGATTCAGATCGATGGGGTAGAAGACGCAGTTTGAAGTCTTGGATCTCAAATCAACGCAGTGATTTGCAAAAGCTTAGTGAATAGACACCGATTTTGAAGGATAAAAAAAGAGGGCCACACCGCAGGTGTGGCCCTCTTTCGTATTATCTAAATTGATTATTTTTTACCAGTTACGATGAATTCGGTACGGCGATTTACTTCGTGTTTCGCCTCATCGCAAAACACACCGTCTGTGCAATCATTCAATAATTCCCGTTCACCGTAGCCTTTGCTGATGAGACTGCCGCGACTTACTCCTTTCTTCACAAGGTAGTCTGTCACTGCCTTAGCACGCTTCTGACTCAAATCGTCGTTGTATTCAAGACTGCCTCTGCAATCGGTGTGGCTGCGCAATTCAAATTTCAAGTTGTTATTCTCACGGAACAATTTAACCAGCTTATCCAAATAAGGAAGTGCATCGTTGCGAATATCCCACTTATTATAATCCCAGTGGATTTCTGGAATATCGTATACACCAGTTTGCTTATCTGTTTTGCCACCATTTTTAGTATTGCCATTGGATGGTTCAGTTGTATCACCGTTTTGAGCTTGGTCTGGCTTGTCCTTGATGTAGATCTCCTCAAGCTCTATGACACCTTGAATTTGGTCATCAGTTGTGTTCATTGTGGAGATGGTTTCTGATTTTTTGAAGTGTCCATCTACTTCGCTGGTGATTTGATATTCTTTACCTTTAAGCAAAGGAGCGGTGAACTTACCTTCGCCGTCTGTAATGACCATGGTCTCAGTGCCATCCGTCAAGTTACGGATCGTCACTTTCACACCGCCCAATGGCAACATACTGTCTTTTCCGGTAATCAATCCAACATATTCGATCGTACGGTTTTCTTCGACAAAGCTATAGATACGGTCATTCCCACTGCGATCTGAGCTGAACAAACCTGTTTTTCCATCGGCATTCCAAATCAAACTGAAGTCATCAGATGAAGTGTTGAGTGGGTAACTCAAGTGTTTCGGAATTTCCCAATTGCCATTGCTAAACTGTGAACTGTGAATGTCCAATCCTCCGAGTGTCTGATGTGCATCACTGCTGAAGTAAATGGTTTCATTGTCTTTCATGTTTGGAAATACTTCATCACCCTTGCTGTTGATGTTGCCTCCTAGATTGCTCGGGGTGTCCCACGAATCACCATTGAATTTACTTTTCCAAATATCCATACCACCCTGACCGCCGGGCATATCGCTGGCGAAATACATGGTGCCACCATCTGGTGAGAAGCAAGGATGTGCGTACATGTATTTGCTTTCACAAAATGGAACCAAACTCGGTTTTTCCCAAGTTCCATCAGGATTGGCTTTGCTCATATACAACTGAGTGGTGCTCGTCTTGCTGTCATTTCCCGCAAGCGCTCCACCGTTCAATTGGAAGCTTCGTGTAAAGATCATGGTCTGACCATTTGGCGAAACAGTGCCAACAGCATCATGGTACTTACCATTGATGCCTTCGATCTCAACTGGCTGAGACCATTGATTGCCTTCCCGTTTGGTGTAGAATAGATTCGTGTACGCTTTATCGGTATACGGATCTTTATCACCTTTACCTGATGGACTTGTGATCAAGTAACCCTCTTTGTAGGGAGAAGAAGAGTAAACGGATAAAGCAGGTATATTTTCAGGCGTAATCTCATAGGCCAATGAATCCTTTTTCATTTCGTTGTACTTCTTACAAGAATTCAAAAGGTCTTTGGCGACTTCGTTGTTCGCATCGCGCGATAGTATACCTTCCAAAATAGGCCTGGCATCGTTGTAGCGATTGTTGCTCATCAAGGCTCTTGCGTAGTTGATGCGGTCTTGGTCCGTATTATCAGTATAGGTCGTTGTAAGCTCGTAAAGCTCATTTGCCTTGCTGTAATTGTTGGTCATCAAATAGCTTTCAGCTAGCATGCGACGTCCTGCTTGGTCATCTTTTTTGGCAATGCCTTTTTCAAGATAATAAATAGCATCATGGTATTGAAGGTTTTCATAGGCTTCTTTACCACTGCTGATATATAAAGAGGCGCAACCAGTGCCGAGGAAGGTAATACCTCCAGCAAGAATGGCCATTTTAATTGTACTGTTGATTTTCATACGACTGAGTTATAAAACGGTATGGATACTTTAGGATGAAAATTAGAAATAGCGTGGTGATCTTACTTTGAGGTCAGTGCCTTTGCCAAAATCATAACCTAGCATGAATTCATGTGAGTTGTTGGCATACGTCTGGATCTCGCTCAAGGTGTAATCAAAAGCATACCCAATACGCAATTGTTTGTTGATGTTCCATTCCAACATTGCGATCAGTGCATCGCCAGTGCGATAACCTGCACCTGCCCAGAATTTTTGCAAGAACAAAACATTGCAATTCAAGTCGATCTCCAATGGTGCATTGCCTTGATACTTCACCAATACACTCGGTTTGATAGCGATCTCAGGAGCAGCTTCAATAACGATACCGCCATTCAAATACACGTGCTGACGGTAAAAGCTATTCATTCCTGTTGAGTAGTTACTGATGCTTTCGTCCACTGCAAGAATAGATGGAATTGAAGCACCTGCAAACCATGTGCGGGTGTAGTAATACAAACCAGCTCCCAAACGTGGGACAATCTTTCCTTTGAGATTGTTGGCGTAAACGGGATCGTTTTCATCCCAAATAACAGCCTCGGTCAAATCAGCGCTGTAGCGGCTCGCACCAATGCGCAACCCACCGCTCAAGAAGCCTTCTCCGAGCATTACCTTTTTAGCAATGTTGACTCCGAAGTCAAAGC
>JAIYCK010000031.1 GCA_027488055.1 Flavobacteriales bacterium
ATTCGGTCCATGTGCGTCCAGTATCAGCGCTCAGATATACTTTATCAAGTATCGACCCGGCCACTAGGTAGCGTGGATCGGACGGATCGATGCTTATGGACGGTTCACAAGGTGGGTATTCTCCATTATTCTCCTGCCTATCAATGCAGACGTTTTGGTATTTTGATTGACTCCAAGCTGGATGCATGGAGACCATCGCAACCAACCATATACACTTAGCGAATACTTTGAGCATATTCTTTGGCGAAATAAGTAAGTATGGCTGATGCTCCAGCTCTGCGAATGCTCAATAGCATTTCAGGCATAGCGCGATCATATTGAATCCAGCCTTGGGCTGCTGCTGCCTTGAGCATTGCGTATTCACCACTCACATTGTAAGCAGTAATAGGCAGCGTGCTTGTCTGTTGCAGTCGCAAAATCACATCCAGGTAACACAAAGCAGGCTTCACCATTAAAAAATCTGCACCTTCTGCTTCGTCTAATTCAGCTTCTCGAATGGCCTCGTTTGCATTGGCAGGATCCATTTGATATGTTTTTTTATCACCGAACTTAGGGGCACTATCCAATGCGTCGCGGAAAGGACCATAATAAGCGCTAGCATACTTGGCGCAATAGGCCATAATGCTGGCTTGGCTATAACCTCCAGCATCCAAAGCTTCGCGAATGGCGCCTACTCTGCCGTCCATCATATCGCTGGGTCCAATGATGTCAAAACCCGCTGCCGCTTGCACGACTGCCATTTGAGATAGTATTTCCAGTGTTTTGTCATTGACGATCTCACCATTCTCCACCCATCCATCGTGTCCATCGCTCGAATAAGGATCCATGGCCACGTCGCTCATAAGCACTGATTCGGGAAAGCGTTTTTTGATCGCTACGGCCGTTTGCACATAAAAATTGTCTTCACGCAAACCATAACTCGCCATGCAATCTTTGAGGTGATCCTCCACTGCTGGAAACAAGACGAAAGAACGTAAACCAAGATTCATACATGCTTCAATCTCATGTAGGATATAATCCTGACTCATGCGATGAATGCCGGGCATGGATTGAATGGGCACATTCTTGGCTTGGCCATCCAACAGGAACATGGGGTAAATCAAGTGCTCAACACCCAACGTGGTCTCTCGCACCATATCGCGAATGGCGGCTGATTTGCGGTTGCGGCGAGGCCGCTGTGTAATTTGATATGATGACATGCAGATGGAAATAAAGAATGACAAACTTAGGGTATAAATGATTCACAATACCCTCGTGATCCTTCTATTTGAGTCTTAAATAAGATTGCGAAAGCCTTCTCTGACTCAATCCATCGCGCTATTAAAAACCGAGTGCTCGGCAAAGCCAATATGAAAGAATGCCCAGCAATGCCGAAATCGGAATGGTAATGACCCAAGCCACCAAAAGCTTGCTCGTCACACCCCATTTTACAGCTGAAATACGACGCGTAATTCCGACGCCTATGATCGACCCCGTGATTGTATGTGTGGTGGATACAGGGATACCCTTGATCACTTCACCGCCAATTTTCCACGGAAACTTCAAACCTTCCGTGAAGAAAAGAGTTACCGCACCAGCTGTCTCCGCGGCAACACCTTCAAACGGTGTGACCTTGGTGATCTTATTCCCCATGGTCTTTACAATTTTCCAACCGCCGCTCATCGTGCCGAGTGCGATGGCTGCATAGCACGACAAGGGAACCCAATTGGGCATGTCTTTGATGCTTTCGATTTGACCACCAGCGATCAAGGCGACTGAAATGATACCCATTACTTTTTGAGCATCATTGCCTCCATGTCCAATACTGAAGGCCGCTGAAGAAAAGAGCTGAAGCTTTTTGAAACTTTTGTTGGCGGTGCTATTGTTCATCTCGCTCAACGTTAAGGAAAAAATACCAATGACAAGCACGATGAAACCTAAAAGAATCCATTTGAAATTGGCTCCATGAAACATCACTTTCAACCAATAAGTATCGAAGGAAGAGGTGAGGTTAGAGTCGTCAAAGCGATCGACCGAATCGAGACCAATACGATGCGACTCCGTGATTTGACAAGGCCCAAACTTGGCTAATTTTTCATTCAACTTGTCTGTCAATGCGGTGTTTTCTGCTGTCTCACCGGCCTTTTGAAGGTAGGGTGTTCGGATGATGAACGCATTGCTCTCGTTGCCATTTACCGCATCAATTACTGGCACATATTCTTTAAGATCCTCTGTTTTGATAGTGAGTTGTTTTTTGAGCTCGTCCTTATCTTGAGGCTGGTCGAAGGTTACGGCATAAGAGGACGCCCCGTTGAAGTCAACTTTGAACTCGAGCGCATTGTACACTGCGAATACTACACCCACAATCACACAAATGGAAAATATCTTGATACCAGGACCTTTGCGAAACGAATTCAGCAACCATGCAGAAATAAGGTAAGACATAATCATTCCAGCGACCGGAGCTACAAAAATGAATATGGCTGTAGCAATGATGATTCCTGAGTTGATAGCTTGCCAACCAAATGCAGCAAGGAAGGCGCCAGCAAATCCACCAATCAACGTATGCGATGAAGAAGATGGGATACCATACCACCAAGTAATTAAGTTCCACGCAATAGCGGCGAGCAATCCCGAGAAGATCATGGGCAAGGGATGGTATGCCTCTTGGATAAAAATATCTTTCACTGATTTGGCCACTGTTGTAGCGACGCTGTGATCCTTAAAAATAAAGAATGCCACGAAATTGAAAAACGCTGCCCAAAGTACGGCTTGAAACGGGGTTAACACCTTGGTGCTAACGACAGTGGCGATTGAGTTGGCCGCATCGTGAAACCCGTTGATAAAATCGAAAATCAAAGCAAGTGCAACGACCGCAATGAGCATGACTGAGAATTCCATTGTTCAGGTCGTTTAAGAGTTTTTTACAAGGATCGATTCAATGACATTTCCTACGTCCTCACATTTGTCTGTAGCCGTCTCGATCACTGAGAGAATTTCTTTCTTTTTGATCAATGCAATCGGATCCTTTTCCTCTGAGAATAATCGAGCGATCGCCAATTCAAAGATGCTGTCCGCTTCCTTTTCCAAATCATTGATGCGGATAATGGCCTCACGCACACGCTGCGCGTTTTTCATATTCTTGAGGTTGGCCACGGCTTGATGGACCTCGGTCGTTTGACGACATAACACACCAACTAAGGTAGGTATTACTGGGTCGTGATCGATGAAATTATATAAACTAATACGCGACGCAGCGCCATTAATAAAATCGGCGATATCATCCAATGCGGAAGCCAGCATGTGAATATCCTCTCTGTCAAAAGGAGTGATGAAGTGATTGCTCAGCTCTGTAAACAATCGGTGTGTGATCTCATCACCCACATTTTCTAAGTCTTGGATTTCGCGCACGATCACTTCGCGAGCAGATTCATCTGTGGCTTGCACTAAATCCTTGAGGCGCGCGGAAATAGTAACCAGGTTGGAAGTGGCTTCTGAGAAAGTTTCAAAGAAATTACCAGAGCTAGGAGTGAGCTTGCTAAATAAACCCATTTGGAAGAGTGGTGATTAAAAATTTCAAGACAAAGGAAAGCAGAGAAAGCGATCTCAGCCTTTTCTCAATGTCAAGTAATTGTTTCCAAAAGATAAAATCATCGCAAAGTTGGTCGTTCACAACAAACGTGATCGCCCATCATAATGCCAACTTGAATAGCCGTTTCTTTTTGTTGTCATTTCGCCTTCTCCAGTTATTAGGTTGGATGGCCTGCATAGCGATGTGACCCCCTCGATTTTAATGTTATTCCCGAACCAAAATGTACCAAGCCATTTGCCTCATAAGTATTTAGCGCGATCGCTAGGCTAAACTAGCGTACTTTTGGGCCGGCATTCGTTTGCAATTTATTTACAACAAAACAACGTAAAATTTACAATTAATCCCGCGCCAGCCAACACTAAGAAGCGAGTTTTGAACTTTCAACAATAGACCAGCCATGCAAAGATCACTTGATGTCATATTTCACGCGCTTTTACCGAAAGATGAGACGTTCTTCCCCTTGTTCGAACAATCTGTAAATAACCTTTTGGAGGCTGCTAAACAGTTTGAAATCAGTATCAATAGCGACGCCGCGGGCCGCATGCAATCGCTTGAAACCTTGGCATTTTTGGAGAAACAAGCCGATGAAATTACGCAAGCCATCATCACTTCGGCTATGAATACCTTTTTGGTGCCATTTGATCGGGAGGACATCCAAGCATTGGCTAATTCAATAGATGATGTGTTGGACTTGATGTACGGCACGGCCAAGCGAATCGAACTTTACAAGGTACATATCATTCCAGAAAGCATGAAACAGATTGCGACCAAAACGCGCATCTGTGTCGAAAACCTTCATGCCTGCGTGTTGGAGATGCGCAAAATGCGCTACACCAAAAAAATCAAAGACCATTTGATTCAAATCCACAAGATGGAAAATGAAGTAGACGTCTTGATGAATGCTGAATTGGCTCGCATATTTCAAGGCCAAATGAATCCAATCGAAGTGATCAAAATTCAAGAAGTGTTGACCATGTTAGAAGATGCCACAGACAAATGTGAGGACGCAGCCAATGTGATTGAAAGTGTGCTTGTAAAAATGTCGTAAGCGGGGTTTCTGTCCGAAATTTGATACGCAACTCATCGGTGCAACGTTTTACCTTTGCATCATGACAAGCATACGAGTGGCAATTTTTGCGAGCGGCTCTGGCAGCAACGCTAGGCGCATCATGGAATATTTCAAAGGCCATCCTACAATTCACATTGATCTATTGATTTCAAATAAAACTGAAGCTGGAGCATTGCTGCATGCGGCCGAGTGCGGCGTACCGAGTGTGTCTATTTCCAATGCTGCCATGCGACAAGGAGATGAGGTGCTCCAGATTTTAGATTCTCACCAGATCGATGTCATTGTGCTAGCTGGATTTATGCTCCTCGTTCCCTCTTGCTTGATTGAAGCTTACCCTGATCGTATTGTCAATATACACCCTGCGTTGTTACCTAAATTCGGCGGCAAAGGCATGTATGGGCACCACGTGCATGAGGCGGTTTACCAGGCACACGAGAGCGAGTCTGGTATTACTATCCATCTTGTAAATGCCCGCTACGACGAAGGACCCATTTTAGCTCAGTTTTCGGTTCCTCTTGCAACCACCGATACTGCTGATGACATTGAGCGCAAGGTGCGTGCGCTTGAAATCGAGCATTATGCTCCGACGATCGAAGAATGGCTTGTTTCTCGCCAGACAAAAAGCAAAAAACCCGACTAATCGGGCTTTTGTAATCAAAATAAACATATGAATATTCACTACGTCAACAAACGCTGGCGAAGAATAAACTCGAATTGTTGGTTTTGCCTGGTCAATTGTGCGATCAGGCGCTCTTTTTCGATGATGGCGCGGCATTGATCCCAAGCCTCCATCACCATTTTAGCAATTTCCTTCATATTGAAAGGTTTGCTGATGATACGAAATACTTTTCCTTTGTTTACCGCTTCCATGACAGGCACCAAATCGGTAAAACCAGTTAGCAATATTCTTTGCACATTGGGATAATCACTGGAGATGCTTTCTAAAAACTCTACTCCGCTCATGCTAGGCATATTGTGATCTGTAATCACAATCGAAATATTTTGTTCGGCAATCATATTGTATGCTTCCACAGGATTTGCCGTTGTAAACACTTCAAATTCTTCGCGGAAATTGGCCTTAAAACTCACCAAATTTGCCTCATCATCGTCAAGATATAACACACGCGGCTTTTCACCGAGTTCAATCATGAAGGCTGATTGGGAAACATACATTGTCATAATAATATTGCTTTAAATTATCCTTACATCGAGTTCTTACGCACATGATTTCTCTTTGTTTCGATTTTTTTGGATTTTTCAAAAGCTCATTGCCGGTTGCCATACAGATGCACAAAAAAAATGGCGATCCGCAGATCGCCATTATTGTTGGAAACAATGTTGCCTTATTTCATCATGCTTGCAATATCCGATTGCATGGTCAAGTAATCTGCATTGGCCGATTTTATTTGAGTCAATACATCTTCATCTTTTGCGTCTTTCCCGAATGGATTCTCAGTCCCATTGGCAATCTCCTCTGGTGTAGGAATCAACTTGACACCGAGTCTCCAATTGTCGATTTTGGTTTTGTAATCTAACAAACTGTTGTATTTCTCCTTAATGGCGACATAGGAGCCTAATTTTATAGAATCGCCATTCAATGTTGTGTCTTGAGACATTTCGATGAGTTTCGCTTCAAGCTCAGTGATTTTGATGCTTACTGTGGAATCCAGCGATTGACAATTGCGCATCATGGATTCTTGCATGGAACGAGCTTGTTGCAGCAGCGGACTATCTCCTGTAGAGCAAGATGCTAAGCCAATGGCTAGAATGGCTGTGGTGATGAATGTAGATGGTTTCATTTTTATGTTGAATTATTTATTTGATTTTGGCGGCACTGGATCATACCCAAAGGTGCCGAGCGGATGACATTTGCGCAATCTATTTATTCCCAGGGCAATTCCTTTGAGTGGCCCGTGCACTTGAATGGCCTCAATCGCATATTGCGAGCAGGTGGGCTCATGCCGACAATTCTTCCCCAACCAAGGTGAAATGAACCACTGATATAATTTGATTGGAAAAATAAAGAAGTTGCGCATGATGCTCATTTAAGAAAACACATTGGATGCCGAAATTACATTGGATTATTCAAACAGCAAACCCAAAGCGAGTATCGCGGCCAAGGTGGAAAACAACCAATTCAGATAAATTGCCTTGATTTTGCACACCCGATGCAATAAAAAACTCACTCCGATGATGATGGACAAGATTACGATCTGCCCAAACTCAAGTCCTATATTAAAAGCGAGTAGCGCTTTGACCAATTGCAAATTATCGGTGATCATTTCCCGAAAAAAAGTGGAAAAGCCAAGGCCATGTATCAATCCAAAAAATGCTGTGATAGCGTATTGCAGCGCAGGTTGTCGTTTCCAATTGGTTTTGGTAGCTATTAAATTGAACACCGCTGTAAGGAAGATGGTCACGGGAATAAGCGTTTCGACCAAAGTGGGATCCATTCGAAACACATCCAATACTGACAGCGCCAATGTCAAGCTGTGGCCCAGCGTAAAGGCCGTTACCATCCACAACAATGCCTTTTTTCTCACCCATAGGAAAGGGGCAACCAAGGCCAATAAAAACAGCATGTGATCATATCCGTCGCTGTCTGTAATATGTTCAAATCCGAGTTGAATATAGACCCACCAAAAACTCATACAATCAATCCATTAAAATATAGTCCAATGTTCTTTTTTGTAAATCTCCACCTACCACTTTGATCATGACTTTGTCGCCCATGCGATATTCTTGACCTTTGCGCACACCGCGCACAATGTACTTATCGCTGTCAAATTCATAGGTATCATCCTGCAAAGAAGTCAAAGATACTAATCCTTCGCTTTTGGTCTCTCCCACTTCGACATACATACCCCAGCGTGCTAATCCCGAAATGGTTCCTTCGAAGATTCCATTCAAACGCGCAAGCATATACTCCACTTGTTTGTATTTGATGCTGGCGCGCTCTGCCTCTGCCGCGCGTTTTTCCATCATGGAGCTATGCTTGGATTGGAGGTCAATGGTGGCCTCTGATACCGGGTTGCCTCCATCAATGTAGTGCTGCAGCATGCGGTGCGCCATCACATCGGGATATCGCCGAATGGGTGAAGTGAAGTGCGAATAATACTTAAATGCGAGGCCATAGTGGCCAATATTTTGTGAAGAGTATTCGGCTTTGGCCATGGAACGAATAGCCATGGTTTTCACAATGGTCTCTTCAGGCGAGTCTTTCACCATTTCGATCAATCCTTTGATGATGCCCACCGAATCATTGCCAGACACTTTGGGCATTTTGTAACCGAGGTGTTTGACGAAAACAGCCAATTGGGTAAGCTTAGCTGGATCGGGTTCATCGTGCACGCGGTATACGAAAGACTTCGCCACCGCGCCATGTTCCGTTTTGCCAATGAATTCCGACACCTTTTGATTGGCCAAGAGCATGTACTCCTCGATCAACTGATTGCTGTCTTTCATCTTTTTGATCTTCACTCCGATCGGTTTGCCTTGCTCATCGAGTTGAAACTTTACCTCTTCGGTATCGAAGTCAATTGCACCCGATTTGAAGCGCTCCTTGCGCATCATTTTAGCCAACCGATCCAACGTCAAAATGGCCTCCTGGTGGTCGCCTATTCCTGTTTCAATGACCTCTTGTGCCTCTTCGTATGTAAATCGACGGATGCTATGAATGATGGTTCTACCGAACCACTGGTTTTGAATGACCGCTTTGTCATCCAATTCAAACACTGCGCTGAAACACAACTTATCCTCATTTGGACGCAACGAACACAACATGTTGGACAAGTGCTCTGGTAGCATTGGAATGGTGCGGTCGACTAGATACACCGATGTGGCTCTTCGAAATGCTTCCCCTTCAAGCAGAGTGCCGGGTTTGACATAATGACTTACGTCTGCAATGTGCACTCCCACCTCGATATTTCCATTGGGCAGGACTTGAAAACTAAGAGCGTCATCAAAATCTTTGGCATCATAAGGATCGATTGTAAAAGTGAGCACATTTCGAAAATCCCTGCGCTTGGCGATTTCACTCGCTGTGACAACCTCCGATATGGCATCCGCCTCTTGGATGACAGCGTCCGGAAATTCATACGGCAAATCAAATTCGGCCATGATGGCGTGCATTTCTACATTGTGTTCACCTGCTTTGCCAAACACTTTGGAAATACGTGCTACTGGATTCTTTTCTGGATCATCCCAGGAGTCGATCTCCACCAATACTTTGTCATTGATTTGTGCTCCATTGAGTGCATGTTTGGGCACAAAAAAATCGACATGTATTTTATGATCTGAAGGCACCACAAAGAGATGGCCGCCGGACAAAGTTACTGTTCCTACATATCCCGATTTTGCTCGACTGACCACACGCAATACCCTTGCTTCGGGCCGTCTGCTTCGGGCGTTGAATGCTATTTCTACAGTATCTCCATGCAAAGCAAATCCTGTAGCACCCTTCCGAATTTCAAAGTCCTCTGGTATGCCTGGCACTGTGACAAACCCTCGTCCAAATTTGGTGATCTCGATGGTTCCCTCTAAGGCCGATTTAGGCGCTTGAGACAACACAAACTTGCCTCGCTCGATTTCTTTTAGTTTTCCTCCATCAGCTTCGGAGACCAACAGGTCGTTGATCATGGTTCGAAGGCCGGCATCATTGATGCCCAACTCGGCTGCGATTTGCTTATGATTTAACGGTTTATTTGGGTACTTTTCAAAAGCCCTTAAAACTTCGCTTCGCAGATTTCTCTTGTAGTCGCCTTTACCAGACCGTTTTTGCTTTGCCATAGTTGAAAGGTCGGAGGTTTTTCGAGTGCGAATGCACCTCTCATAAAATAATATCAACAAAAAACGCCATTGGATGGCTTCCAAAAAAGTGTACGAGCGAAACACCGTTTGAAG
>JAIYCK010000172.1 GCA_027488055.1 Flavobacteriales bacterium
CATGTGAGCACCGATGAGGTTTTTGGATCCTTGGGTGCCGAAGGTCAATTTTCGGAAACCACTGCCTATGACC
The DNA here is from genome assembly GCA_027488055.1 of Flavobacteriales bacterium. Classification (GTDB taxonomy): domain Bacteria; phylum Bacteroidota; class Bacteroidia; order Flavobacteriales_D; family Sanyastnellaceae; genus CANHSF01. The sequence continues at coordinate 74 of JAIYCK010000172.1, forward strand.
CACGCAGCCCCTATAGTGCTAGCAAGGCGGCAAGTGATCACCTCGTGCGCGCATACGAACACACCTATCATCTGCCTTGTGTGATTTCCAATTGCAGCAACAACTATGGCTCGCATCAATTTCCAGAGAAACTCATTCCTCTGATCATTCACAATATCAAGCATCAAAAGCAACTTCCTGTATACGGCAAAGGGGAAAATGTCCGCGATTGGCTGTGGGTCGAAGATCATGCGCGTGCCATCGATGTCATCTTTCACAAGGGGCAAATCGGGGAAACCTATTGCATCGGCGGAAACAACGAATGGAAGAATATCGAAGTGGTAAAATTGCTGTGCAAGTTGATGGATCAAAAATTGGGACGAAACGAAGGTCAAAGTGAAGAGTTGATCACCTACGTCACCGATCGCCCTGGGCACGATGCCCGTTATGCCATCGATGCGTCCAAACTCAAGCGCGAGCTTGGTTGGGAACCCACACAGCCCTTCGAACATTTATTGAGCGCGACGATCGACTGGTATTTGGCCAACGAAAAATGGTTGGACGAGGTCACAAGTGGCGATTATCGAAAGTACTACGATCTGCAGTATACCCAGCGGTGAGTGATCTAGAAAGCCATTGCTTTCTTTGCATGGGTTTATTGTCATGGAATTAGGCCAGCTTGACTGGATTTTTTGGTGCTGAGTTCCAGCTGTTTTTTTAAATGGAAGGACCTCGAGAACAGACGGCAGCATTCACATGTCGCTTAGACTTATTTTGTGCTTTCTTTTGTAGCAACACGCTTGGTTCGGTTGTAATTTAGCCCACTCATGTTCAACTGGTTCAAACGCAAAAATGCAGATCAAAATGATCGCAACATGTCTCCGGTTCATTTGGAGGCAGTGGGCGTAGACATGCACAGCCATTTGCTTCCCGGTATCGATGATGGCGCGGAGCACATGGAACATTCCATTGAGTTGATCTTACATCTCAAGGAACTCGGGTATCACACGGCCATAACCACACCACATATCTTTTGGGATATGTATCGCAATACGACGCACATCATTCGCGAGCAATTGGCAGCCGTGCGCCAAGAACTACAAAACCGACAGATTGATTTTGATCTCCATGCAGCCGCAGAATATTACTGCGACGAACATTTCGAAAATTTGATTGAGAAGGATGACTTGCTCTGGTTTGGTCAAAAAAATGTGCTTTTTGAAATTAGCTTCGCTGCAGAAAGTGCCAATATGGGCAGGGCTATTTTCAATATGCAATTGGCAGGTTACAAACCCATTTTAGCACATCCCGAACGTTATGAATATTGGCATGGCAGCCTCTCGAACTACGAGAAAATGCTCGATAAAGACGTCGCGCTGCAACTCAATATCACCAGCCTCACGGGACAGTACGGTCCCAATGTCAAACGCATTTCAGAACGACTGATTGACGCCGGAATGATCTCTTATCTGGGCACCGATTGTCATCACATGGGACATATTCAATTGGTGAATGCAGCACGCACGAATGCATCATTGCGCAAGCTGCTGGAGTCAGGCCGATTGCGGAATTCAGACTTGATCACTACATGATCTTTTAAGGCCAAAAAGAAGTGGAGATTAGCTCCCTACCTCAGCCAATTGCACAGTGAGACCATCTAAATCCGGGGTGATGGGTATCTGACAACCAAGACGTGAATTGCTCTTGACAAAAAACGCTTGATCCAACATCGCTTCTTCGTCGTCGTTGCGCTCCAAAATGGAATGATCGGATACAATGTACATGTGACAACTCGCACACATAGCCATGCCACCGCATGTACCTTCTACGGGCAGTTCATAGCTTTTACAAAGCTCCATCATGTTCATGTTCATGTCCGTAGGTGCCTCCAAAGAATGGGAGGTCCCTTCACGATCAATGACCGTTATATTAATTGTTTGCTCCATTCTTTTTTAGAATCCATTTACACCGTTCACCGTGGTGTATTTGAGTACGTAATTCTTATCGGGATAAATGCGCTTGAATGCACTTTGAACCATCAATGTGGCCTCGTGAAAACCGCAAAGGATCAATTTCAGCTTGCCGGGGTAGGTATTGATGTCACCAATAGCGTAGATGCCATCCACGTTGGTGCTGTAGTCAAATGTATTGACCTCAATGCTGTTTTTTTCAATGTTCAAACCCCAGTCTGCCAACGGTCCCAATTTGGGAGACAGTCCAAAAAGAGGCAACCAATGATCAGTTTCCAAAGTGGAATGACTATTGTCTGCATGCTGTAAGGTGATCTCAGTCAAATGGTCGCCGCCATTTACGCCCACTACTTCGGCGTCTGTAAATAGCTTGATTTTGCCAGAGGCCGCCATGTCCAACACTTTTTGAACGCTATCTGGATGCCCTCTGAAACTTTTGCTGCGGTGCACTAAACTTACCTCGGAGGCAACTCCATTGGCCAAAAAATTGGTCCAGTCTAAGGCGCTATCACCACCGCCGCTGATGATCACTTTTTTGCCTTTGTAGAAATTGGGATCGCGAACGATGTACTCAATGCCCTTGTCTTCGAAATCAACAATATTGGAAATGGGTGGCTTCCGCGGCTCAAAACAGCCTAATCCACCTGCAATAGCAATCACTGGCGCCTTATGCACGGTGCCTCTCGAAGTGGTCAATAGAAAATGTCCATCTTCGCCACGCTCGAGTTTTTCGGCACGCTCGCCCAAAGTGAAGCCAGGCTTAAATGGTGCGGCTTGCTTCATCAAATGATCGATGAGATCGCCTGCAAGCACCTCAGGAAAACCTGGGATGTCATAAATCGGTTTCTTAGGATAAATCTCGGTCAATTGTCCGCCGGTTTGAGGCAAAGCATCTACCAAATGGCAGCGTAATTTCAAGAGGCCCGCTTCGAATACGGTGAAAAGGCCACACGGACCAGCGCCGATAATAAGGATGTCTGTTTCGATCATATTTTATAGGTTGTCCCTTGCAGGGAAAAACGGTGCAAATTTAGGTACTTCGTTGGCTTTCAAATTCAATATTGCTAATTTATATCACCAAGCCCTCTCTCAGAGTCGTCATGCAAGTCCTGTAGGATTTGTATTGCCTGCCTGCACTCTTGATTTTTCAAACTGCCGATTAAGGAAACAACCTTCTTTGTCAGATGTTCGCCCGCGATGCGCTTGAGTGATATTGTGTTCGGTTTGCCTTCTTTCATAGCTGGGATCCTATTGCGCAGAATCGGCAAAGGGCCAAGCGATTTTATGGCGGGATGCGTTGGGTATTGCTGGATCTTATTATATTCGTTTTATGAAAAATTTGCTTTTGCTTGCTTCGGCTGTTGTGGGTATGTCATACATGACCTTTGGACAATGTGAGGATGGACGATACCGCGACATCATTTTTACCAATGTCGATATCATCAGCGATGTGGAATATGGTGCCAATGTATCGCACGATGGTGTCAATACGCCTTTGTTGCTAGACGTTTTCAGTCCTGCCAACGATGTCGAAGTGTTACGACCTTTAGTGGTGCTTGCTCATGGAGGTTTTTTTGTTGCTGGCAGCAAAGAAGGCACAGATGTGGTTCCAACCTGCGTGGATTTGGCCAAAATGGGGTATGTGACTGCGTCCATCAACTATCGTTTGGGTTTTCCCTCCACGCTGAATCTCGCTGGCCCGATGACGGAAGCCGTGATGCGCGGTGTGCAAGATATGAAGGCCGCAGTCCGTTATTTTCGGAGCACAGTAGAGGAGCAGGGGAATCCATACGGTATTGATCCCAATCAGGTTTACATCGGTGGTTTCAGCGCTGGCGGATTCATTTCATTGCACTACGCCTATTTACAAGACGATGAAATTCCATCCATGGTCAACCAAAACGCCAATGGCCTGGCAGGTGGAGTAGAGGGCCAAAGCGGACATGCCGATTATTCCAGCGCTGTCAATGCCATCATCAACGTCGCAGGTGCGATTGGTGATACCACGTGGATCGATGCGGGTGAATTGCCTGCTTTATTGGCTCACGGCACGGCCGATTCCGTAGTTCCTTTCGACAGCGATATGCTCACTATTCAGGGCTTTTTACCGGTTTCTGAGGTTGACGGCAGCAACAGCATCGATCAGAAATTGTCGGAGTTGGAAATCGAGCATTGCTTCGAGATTTATGAATTACAAGGTCATGTGCCCAGCGTCACCAATCAAGCATATTATGACACTACACTTAGTATGATCTCCAATTTTCTGTCTCATTTTGTGTGTCCCAATGTGCCACTGGATTGTGAATATCGGACGATATCAGTCGGTTCAGACGAGATCGAGGCTTCTGCCAAAACAATGGTATTCCCTATTCCTGCCGACCAATGGCTTTGGTGGAAGTCGGATGAAGCGGTGGAGCATTTTGAGCTGTACAATGCCTTAGGAGCGCGTGTGGATGGTGGTAAGATGAGCGGAGGCACGAAGTGCAATACGTCGGAATTATCCAATGGAATCTACGTGTTACGCTTGTATGTGGGGTCACAATGCATCGATAAGAAGGTTCTTATTCAACATCAATACTAGAACAAAAGTAAGAGGAGGAACTGACTCGTCAGCGCTTTAAAAAGACCTCGATCAAATCATCGTGGTGGCGCGAAGAGCTTCCACATTTTTGATCTCAGGGACTGCTGTTTTGATCGCATGTTCCACACCGGCTTTCATCGTCATGTGACTCATGTTGCAGCTGCTGCAAGCGCCGTGTAATTCTACCACAGCTGTCATGTCATCGGTTATCTCGATCAAACTGATATCACCGCCATCGGCTTCCAAGTAGGGCCGAATCGTATCGAGCGATGCGTTGACTTTTTGAAATAACTCTGGCTTCATAGGGCAAATATAATGCGGCCATCAGCACTTCCAATGTGATAAGAAGCGATACTTTCAGGTGACACATGTTGAACGTGGAGCGCGAAGGGTGCAGCTGTGCTTGCTTTCGCTGTGGTGCAAGGAAATCTTACGCCTCCGTCGTGGCCTTCTTCTTGCGAAATGGAAGCATACGCATCTCTTTTTCGACTTGTGCGACGATGGAATCGATGTGGGATTGTGCCTCTGTTCCTTCTTGTAAAATGGCTGGTCGGCCGGCATCGCCTGCCTCTCGAATGCTCTGTACCAAGGGCAACGCCCCGAGATATGGAATGCCTTGATCTTCACTCAAGTTTTTGACTCCGTCTTTCCCAAAAATGTAATATTTGTTTTCGGGTAGTTCAGCGGGTGTAAACCATGCCATGTTTTCAATCAAACCGAGTATTGGAATGTCGATGCCCGCCAATCCAAACATGGCAATGCCTTTGCGCGCATCTGCCAACGCTACTTCTTGGGGCGTACTCACCACAATGGCTGCACTAATAGGCACCAGTTGTACCATGCTCAAATGGATGTCACCTGTGCCAGGTGGTAGGTCGATGATGAGGTAATCCAACGGTCCCCATTCTGCATCATTCACCATCTGACTCAATGCCTTATTGGCCATCGCGCCCCGCCAAACAATGGCCTGGTTGATGTCTGCAAAAAAACCAATACTCAATACTTTCACGCCATATTGAAGCACCGGCTCCAATAAGTTTTTTCCATCTTTTTCAATGACTTTGGGACGCTCATGCACAATATCGAACATCGTGGGAGCTGAAGGTCCATAAATATCTGCATCCAATAACCCGACGCTATGACCTGCCCGCGCCAAGCCGACCGCGAGATTGGCGCTGACGGTGCTTTTGCCAACACCTCCTTTGCCACTGGCTACGGCAATGATATGTTTTACCCCAGGCAAAACCTTGCGCAATTCACCACTGCGCTCATCCCCAGCAATCGGTACCACATCCACAATCACTTTCCATTCATTACCTAAAGTGCGATGGATGGCAAACTCACAGGCCTCACGCATGCGCATCTTACTGTGCATGGCTGGATTGCTCACCTTCACTTGCAGGTCAATGGTTTGATCCTGCACGTCGTTGATCTTCACCAAGCCCAAGGTTACAATGTCCTTTTTTAGATCGGGCTCCATGACATTTTGCAATGCTTCAAAAATGGATTGTCTGCTGATACTCATAATGTGATTGAAATCGGGATGCACAAAGGTATGCGGCCACGATGGCAAGTTTTGAATTGATTATCTTTTTTTTAAACTAGACTTTTAATTTTTCAGTGCGGGGTCCCAACTCAATCACTTCGAGCTTCTGGATTTTTGGACCATCGATCTCAAACCGCAACAAGGTGCGCATATGATGAAACCCATGACGACCTGCTGCGCCGGGATTCATATACAGCGTGCCCAAAATGGGATCGAATTTGACCAAGCAGATATGGGAGTGACCACACACCAGGATTTTTGGAGGATTAGCCTTAAGGTCCTGTGCAATGGGTTTGGCATAATTGCCGGGCTTGCCTGCTATATGGGTCATCCATACGTCAACTTCCTCACATTGAAAACGAAGATGCTCTTGTGTGTGCTGCCTCACCTGAGATCCATCGATATTGCCCCAGACTCCTCTGAATGGTTTGAATGGGCTGAGCGCTTCCAATACACCTTCTCCAAAATCACCTGCATGCCAAATCTCATCCACGGCATCGAAATGATGAAAGACTCTTGGGTCAAGCCAGCCGTGTGTATCTGAAATTAAACCGATTTTTTTCATGGATGCAAACTTCGCATATTCACTTCAATCTATGGTGCTTTTTTGCGTTTACGGAAGGGGGATTAATCCTACATGCATCATTTGTGTAGGACTAATTATCAGTTTCCAGAGGTAACACGATGCTATGACCCGGTCGTTGCAATCAACACATAGAGGCTAGGATTCGGGTTTCCAATGCACTCACTCCACTATTTGACGAATCCTTGGGTTTTCGAGTGCCAGAGGGCTTAAATTTGTGCTTGCCCAGTGCTGGGTTGTACGCCATGATTGTCAATGATATTCCATATGTTGCGGAGTTACTTCGAAAGGGAGAATTGGTTGGAATTCCAACCGAAACGGTCTATGGTTTGGCGGCAAATGCCTTGGATGATAAGGTTGTCGTTCGCATTTTTGAAGCTAAGAACCGACCCTTTTTTGATCCGCTGATTGTGCATATCGCATCGGTCAATCAACTTGATACCTATGCACTCGATATACCGGACAAAGCTTGGAAACTCGCCCATGCGTATTGGCCTGGACCGCTTACCTTGGTGCTCCAAAGGCAAGCCGTGATTCCTGATTTGGTCACCTCTGGCCTCGATACTGTTGGTTTGCGCGTGCCCAATCATCCGGCCACCTTGGACCTACTAAGCAGACTTGATTTTCCGCTGGCAGCGCCATCAGCCAATCCTTTTGGATACATTTCACCAACAACCGCGCAACATGTGGCTGATCAATTGGAACAAAAAATTGCTGCTGTATTGGACGGAGGTCCTTGCACAGTTGGGGTTGAATCTACCATTGTCCATTGTGCATACGATGGCACTGTAACGATCTTGCGGCAAGGAGGGCTTGCATTGGAAGCCATTCAAGATTGTGTGGGCGAGGTGAATGTGCGTGTGCACAGCGAAAGCAATCCAAATGCACCGGGCATGTTGGCCAGCCATTATGCACCCCGCACCCCGCTTGTGATTGGCAAAATTGAACAAGTGCTGAGAGAAAATAACAATCGCAAGATGGGCTACATTTCCTTGCAAACAATGTACTCCGAATTTCCAGGGATGCAGCTTTCGACCCACGGCGATCTTGCTGAAGCAGCGCGTCACTTGTTCGCCACCATGCGCACAATGGATGCTGAAGGGTATGACTGCATCGTGACGGAGCTAATGCCAAATCAGGGAATAGGTAGAGCCATCAATGACCGTTTGAACCGTGCTGCCGCAACTCCAATCCTATGAAAGTTCTAGTCGTTTGTCTGGGTAATATTTGTAGATCTCCAATGGCAGAAGGCGCATTGCGTCATGTCGCAAAACAATTGAACGTTTCCTTAGAGGTAGATAGCGCAGGAACGCAAGGTTATCATGCGGGAGAAAGTCCAGATAAACGGGCCATTCAATGCATGCAAAAACATGGAATCGATATTCAACATTTCAGAGCAAGAAAATTCACAATAGCCGATTTTGATGCCTTCGATCACATTTTGACAATGGATCATTCAAACTTTAGGGATGTCATGGCCTTGGCGGTGAATCAAGCGCAGCGAGATAAAATCAGCATGATGCTTGCACACACGCATGCACAAGTGGAAGAGGTGCCCGATCCGTATTATGGCGATCAATCGGACTTTGAACATGTATATCAGTTGTGTATCAATGCGTCGCATCAGTGGTGTGAGCAATGGCAGCGCGATGGTGAATCAAAAAGTTGCTAATGGCACTTCTGCATTTCAAGGTGTTTGAGCGCCAAGCCACATCCGGAACAAGCCAAACTGAATATTAAGAAATTATTACGCCATTCGTCGCATATTTGCAAAGTCATGACCATCGATAAAAACATTGAAATTGCAAATCTTCAATCGGAGATTTCTAAATACATCGGCCTTGGAGAAAATAGCCTTGTTTTTCATTTCGAAGAACAAAATCGCTCCATGCTTTTGCGACTGATTACCGTGAATCCGCGTCACAATCAATCGTTCCTTTTTCATACGGTAGAAGCTGCAAGCAAAGTGGAAGCTTTGCGTTTGATGCTCGAATATGTCAAAGGTTACAAAGAGGAAGCAAGCAGTTTCACTATTCAATGGACAGTCAAAGGCGATAATAATCTGCACACTTCTTATTTCCGCGCCAAAAACATTTTGAGTGCCTTGGACAAATTGTATTACGACCGCGATCCAAATAGCATCACCGTATTCAGTGTGATGATGAATCCGATTTCTTAATTCTTCTCATGGCCGCGCCGAGTTTTAAATACCGTACCATTGAAACGTCTGGTGAATCCATGTATCGAGTAATGGCGAGCAAACACCTCGGTTTTGCATGCCATGTGCGCAGCGAGGCGGAAATCAAAGGCCTACTAGAAGAGTGGTGGAAAGAGCATCACAATGCGAATCATATCTGTTATGCATGGCGATTGGGCTGGGATAAACAGCGGTATCGAATCAATGACGACGGCGAGCCTTCGGGCACAGCGGGCAAACCAATTTATGGTCAAATTTTGGCGGCCGATCTTACCAATGTGCTGGTGGCAGTGGTGCGCTATTTCGGTGGAACCAAACTGGGAACAGGAGGTTTGATCGATGCGTATAAAACGGCTTCGGCGCAAGCCATCCAATCTGCGGTGATCTGCGAACGCGAAGCACTGCAACAGATCGATCTTGAATTCCCATACGAACGCATGCCGGCTGTGATGAAAATGCTAAAGCAGTGGGATATGGAAAAACTGGATGCACACATGGACGCTATATGCACCTTGAAGATTGCATTGACGGGTTCTCATACGGCAGACTTCGAAACGTGGGCAGCTGATCAAGAAGATATTAAATATCAAAAGGGTACATTTTACTAATGGAATTCATTGTCGTCGCATGCATCGCTTTGGTGGGCTCACTTCTGAGCTTTATGTCTGGTTTTGGACTGGGGACCATTCTCTTGCCTACTTTTTTGTTGTTCTTTCCGCTCGAAATCGCGGTGTTGGCAACAGCGCTGGTTCATATGGCCAACAACCTTTTTAAATTGTGGTTGGTAGGGAAGTATGCAGATAAGCGAATGATCATTCGGTTTGGTATCACCTCGGTCATTGGCGCCTATGTAGGAGCCACACTCATTGATGTTTTGCCCAATGTGGTGTTGTATACCTACCAATTGCATGGCATGTCAATGGAAATAACCAGCATGAAAACCTTGTTTGGATGCATCATCTTGTTTTTTGCATTATATGAATTGAGGAGTGAGGTCAACAAGCACACGATTGCAGATCGATGGTTGCCATGGGGTGGTGCGATCAGTGGTTTTTTTGGCGGATTGTCCGGCCATCAAGGCGCTCTGCGAAGTGCATTTTTGATGCGCACTGCGCTGACGAAGGAGGCCTTTATGGGCACGCGCGTTGTCCTAGCATGTTTGGTGGATCTAACACGTATTGCAGTCTACGTGAATTGCATTGAATTGGCCACTTTTTCAGTCAATCCAATGCTCATTGTCATTGCATCTTTGGCAGCATTCGTCGGCGCTTGGTTCGGTAAAAAATGGATGCAAAAGTCAGAAACGCCATTCATCAATCGGTTCATAGCGGTTTCCATGATCTTGTTTGCTGTGGCACTGATCGCCGGTCTGATCTAATTCTAACCAAACTCACATCCATTTCCGACATTCACGATATCGGGGAATGGACTTTGGTTGTGACACGATATAAATAGCCGTCAATTCCAGTCCACCTCGACCATTGCTTGCTGGCTTCAGATCGCTTACATTGATGTCGTAACTCAATCCAATATCCCATTGTTCGTAGCGCGTCCCAATGACAATGTTACCTGCATCACGGGTACGACCGATCATTCCTCCATAAATGGTGCTGGCAACGCCTGGCGTATTCAATGTATAATGTACACGACAACCGGGATTGACAGAACGATAGGGCGATTGAAACATGAGCAAGAGCATAGGCTCAATGCTCCAAGTGGTGTTCAGCTGATGCTTGACTTGACCATGAAGCGTCCATCTCCGCTGTAACAGGGTGGCCGCACCTTCGATAAAATTTTGACGTGGTTTTTGGATATTGTTCAATCCAATGCCAAACAACATGTGATTCCGACCAAGTTGTTTGCTTCCCGCAATTCCAGTGCTGAGTTGCATGCGAGTGTAACCGTCATCCACGGCAGTTTCGCCGGTGGGCGAAGATGGATCAAAGACTTGACCGTTCCAATTGCGATCAAAATACAACCCTGTGCGGTCGATCGACATATTCAAAATACCTATGCCCAAGGCGGACGTTATTTGCCAATCTTCCACCTCAATGGGCATGGCAAGTTGCATCAGCACAGAGGTGGTGCGAAATTTGGAATCACCCGCGCGATCGGAGCTAAGTGCAATTCCCGAATGAATATTCGGTATTTTGGGAATCCATTTTTGGATCGGCAGATTGCGTATTTCGCCGGCAAGTGCAAAGGATTTATACGGCACTGTGATGCTTTTCCATTGGGTGCGCTGATAAACCATATAGCGCTGTTGGCCTTCGAACTGCCCCACAAGGCCGCTGTTGACTAAATACGGCGTATTATAAAATTGGGTAGCATGGGTGTCTTGAGCTCGCAAATTCCAAGTCATTCCAAGGACACACAATGCAACGGATATGTAGGCTCGAAATTTCAACGAATCAAAGTAATATTGCCTTTGTCAAAATAGGTGCTGCCTCCTTCGCAGATGGCTTCCAAATAATAGGTATACACATCAGGAGGCAAGATTTTACCTTCATACAATCCATCCCATCCTTGCGCAAGACTTTGCGTTTCAAACATCTTTTCACCCCAACGATCGTAAATGACAAAGTAGAGGCGATCGATGTTGTTGGCGCGTACATATAACTTTTCATTCACCCCATCAATATTGGGTGTGAAGGCATTTGGTACATAAATGCTTGGTGGTCCACATACAAATTCTACCACGCGAATCGTCACACTATCCATGCCGCTGCATTCGCCATCCGTCACCGTCAAATAATAGGTGATCGTTTGATTCGGTGTCGACAAAGGTGCGTCCACATTGGTGGCGTCGAGAAAGGTACTAGGTTCCCATGTATAAGTATACCCATTGGGTTGTGCATTCAATTGTGATGATTGCCCTTGAACAATGACCGAAGGCGAAGCAGTGGCGGTGATATCAGTGGCTATGAGCGCGCTGATTTGCACAAACACCGAGTCGATGGCGGTGCAATTGCCATAAGTAGCTTGCACGGAGAAGTACATGCTTTCTGGCACTGTAACAGTGGCTGTAGATGTATTTTGGCCAGATAACACCAAGGCACTCGGCGCCCACGTATATATGAAATCGGCATTGGGATTGAGCACTTGCAGTGAAGTGGCATCCCCTTCGCACACGGCAAAATCGCCTTCAATGGTTGTTTGGAAACTAACCATTTGCACTTGTACTGAATCGACGAGGGTACAGCCGCTCACATCGATTTCAGCATAGAAGGTGGTGGGTATATCGATAAATGGAAGTATATCGGAGTCCGTAGGTCCGTCATTGAGTAACTGACTGAAGTCAATGAATTCACTCCACGCAATGGATGCGTTGATAGGGCTGTAAACGGCATCCAAGGCCAATGTTGCTTCCTCACAAAGCAAGGTGTCGGCTGGCAACTGAAGGGAAAGGACCGGCACATTCACCTGTTGTAGCAAAGTATCAAAACACGTTCCTGCTTGCACCAATACGGTATAAAGGATGGATTGACCCGCCGAAAAAGTAGGCTGCGCAATGTTTGTATCACTCAAATAAGTGGAGGGTGACCATTGATAAACAGCATTGTTATCGGGGTTTTGAGGG